>NZ_JBGJZU010000021.1:0-79758 GCF_041354475.1 Microcoleus sp. | reverse complement strand
AAAAACACAAGAACTCGGAACACTCAAAGTCCCCCTTATTAAGGGGGATTTAGGGGGATCGAGACTTCGATACCAACCAAGGTACTATCTGTTTTCTATCTAATTTCGATCCCCCCTAGCCCCCCTTAATAAGGGGGGGACAAGAGAGTTCTCAAAGTCTGCCTTAAAAAGCGGAGACAAGAGCATTCAAAGTCTCTGTTAAAAACACAAGAACTCGGAACACTCAAAGTCCCCCTTATTAAGGGGGATTTAGGGGGATCGAGACTTCGATACCAACCAAGGTACTATCTGTTTTCTATCTAATTTCGATCCCCCCTAGCCCCCCTTAATAAGGGGGGGACAAGAGTTTTCCTTCTTCCTTCTTCCCTCTTCCTTCTTTCTTCTTCCTTCTGCTTATGAAATTTGGAGTTATTGTTTTTCCTGGTTCAAATTGCGATCGCGATGTGGTGTGGGTAACTCAAGGGTTACTACACCAACCAACGCGGATGATTTGGCACGAAGATACCGATATTTCAGATATCGATATTATGGTAGTTCCCGGTGGTTTCAGTTACGGAGATTATTTGCGGTGCGGCGCGATCGCCCGTTTTTCTCCAGCGATGAAAGCGACGGCGGAACACGCCAACAAAGGCAAACTTGTACTGGGAATTTGCAACGGTTTTCAGGTGCTAACTGAAGCTGGTTTGCTCCCCGGTGCTCTGGTGCGAAATGCGGGCTTGAATTTTATTTGCGATCGCACTTCGTTGAAAGTCGAAGGCAGTAATACTCCTTGGACTTCCGCCTATACCTCCGGTGAAATCATCGATTTGCCCATCGCCCACGGAGAAGGCAACTATTATGCCGATGCCAATACTTTGGCAGAACTAGAAGAACACGATCAAGTGTTGTTTCGGTACTGCACAGAAGCGGGCGAAATTAACGATGCTGGGAATCCCAACGGTTCGTTAAATAATATTGCTGGAATTTGCAATCGGGCTGGCAATGTGTTAGGAATGATGCCACATCCAGAACGGGCATCCGATCCGATGTTGGGTGAGACTGATGGGATGAAATTATTTCAAGGGTTGCTGATGTCAACTGTGGCCGCAATTTTATAGTTGATATTGGGGATATTTGGTGTAGGGGCAAGTTCGCCGATCGAGTTTGTCACCTACAGATAATCTCGCTCCACCCGCCCCGCCCAACCGAGAATCGCGATCGACTTTTTATTCAACCAGAAATTCAATCAATTTCAGGTTTTTCTAGGACTTGCAAGGGCAACAGTTCCATATACCGAAATTCCTGACTGCTTCAATACTTGAATAGCCGATCGCACCGTAGTACCGCTAGTATAAATATCATCAACTAACAACACCCGATCGCCAGGAAGTCTGCGACGAAAATCCTTACCCAAAATTAAAGCATCCTTCATTTCGGCTTGCCGCTGTGCGATAGAAAGTTGAAATAGTGCCTCAGTATACTTGATCCGTTCTAAACCATGTCGCTGTAAAGGCAAACCCGTTAACTCGCAAAAACTTTCCGCCAAAAGTTCCGCTTGATTAAATCCCCGCTGTTTCAGCTTTTTCTTATGCAGGGGAATCGGTACAACGGTTAAATTATCAATAGCTAATTCGGGAAAATTTAGCCAAGCTTCCGCCATCCAATAGCCGAGGGATTTGGCTAACTCTGGACGATCGTTATATTTCAAAGCTGCGATCGCCCGTTTCAGAGCCCCGCCGTACTCCCCCCACACAAACACAGCCTTCTGGGAATCCCAAAATGCACCAGGATCGGCTAATCGACAGCCTTGAAGTTGCTGGCGACAGTAGGGACACAAATCTGAGGTAGCTGGTCGCTGACAAAGAGGACAGTTAGACTTAAGAAATAAATTGAGAAAAGATTTGACGAATCTCGTCCATTTTCGATGGTTCATATTAAAATTGCAATAAGTGATTAATCGGGAAAATTAGAATTTTCAATCAATTTCCTAGAAAGGCTAACACCGTGGACAACCTCTACTGGCTAGACAAAATTAAACTATCTGACAGGGATGCCGTGGGAGAAAAAGCATTTTACTTAAGCTGTTTAATGCAAAAAAATTATCCCGTCATACCCGGTTTTGTTGTGCCGGCAAAAGCGTTTTGGCAGTTTCTACAGTCCATAGACTGGTTGGAACCGCTGTTTGCAGATTGGCCAAACTCTTCACTGCACTTGAATGTCGATGAACCAAAACAACTCCAAGCCATCGCCCGCAGCATTCGCCGACAAATCACCTCCACCAAACTGCCAGATTCCTTAATGTCCACCTTGGATGCGGCGGTTTCTCAACTAAACTGCAAAGCATTAATTTTTCGCCCTTCCCTGACAGCGCAAAACCCGAACACCGCCGGAATGCTGGAATCTCAAGCAGTGCGCGCCGAACCAGCAGCCATCGAGGCCGGACTCAAAGCAGCTTGGGCTGAACTGTTCAGAGCCCAAAGACTATTTTACTGGCAACGGTGCGGCATGAATGTACAGGAAATTAATCCCGCAGTTTTGGTGCAGCCACTCTCTTGTGCGATCGCCGCCGGTGCGGTGGAAACTAACAGCAGTGAAGGCTGGGAAATCCAAGCCACCTGCGGTTTAGGAATGTCCCTCGCTAGGGGAGAAACCATCCCCGATTACTATCAAGTGCAACCGGAAACAGGCAAAATTACCATCCAGCGATTGGGTTACAAAACATTAGCTTATCATCTCAAAAGCGACGAAATCCAATCGGAGGAAAAATCATATATCGGAAAGGGGAACACTTTCCAAATTCCTAACTCTCTGTTTCCCCGACCAAATTCTGCTGGAAGTTGTTTGGATATTTATATATTAGGTGAAAAGTTACAAAATGAATATGTATTAAATCAGCATTTGTTACTAAAGTTACTCGATATGAGCAAAAAAGCAAGGAGTGAATTCGATTTCGAGCTAATTTTAGAGTGGACGATGAATCAGTCGGCAGAATGTAACGAACCGGAGTTTTATTTTACTCAAGTTCGCCCATTGAAAAACAAAACAGCCCCGCAAATATTGGAAAATCCGACCGCACAAACTAACCAAAATTTAATTGGCCTAGGCAGAAACCCTAGGCTACTAAAAGGTTTGGCTGCCGCATCAGGAAAAGTTAAAGCAATTGCCCAAGTTATGGCTAATTCCCATCCAGAAAATTCGGAATTTGTAGCCGGGGGAATTTTGGTGGCACGGGCAATTTATCCCCATTGGCTACCTTGGCTCAAATTAGCTGCTGGGATTGTTTGCGAACAAGGAGGTATGACCGGTCATGGGGCGATTTTAGCTAGGGAGTTGGGTATCCCCGCTGTGGTGGGAGTTGTCGGTGCCACTCGCGCGATCGAGACTGGGGATTCGGTGTGGCTAGATGGTGACACCGGAGAAGTTTTTGCATCCGCTCAAATTGAGGGAATCGACCCTACAAACATCAGCAATTATGGAGAAATAGCCAATCATGCAGATTTGTCCATTACAGCAGCCAAAATGTCGATCGCCCATCACCAATTCCCGACAGCATCTCCATCCCATCTAGAACCAAAATCTCAGCCATCAGAATTACCTCAAAATGTTGTCAGCGCAGCAACAGCGACTCAACTGATGGTGAATGTCAGCCAAATGAGCTCCATCGAGCATCTCAGAAATCTGCCCATAGACGGCATTGGATTAGTGCGATCGGAATTAATGGCCATGGAAGCTTTGGAAGGTATAAATCCTCAAGTTTGGTTGCAAAATGGTCGGGAATCTGAATTTGTGCATCGCATGGCGACTCAGTTAAATTTATTTGCTGCCGCAGTCTTTCCCCGTCCCATATTTTATCGCTCCCTGGATTTACGGGAATCGGGAATCCACGGTAGTTTCAGTTATACCTTTGAACCAGAGTTATTTGATTGGGAATTAAAGGTACTAAAAACATCCTGGGATTCTGGCTATACAAATATTAATTTACTTTTGCCATTTGTACGCTCTGTAGACGAGTTTAGCTTCTGCAAGCAGCGTTTAAAAACAGTTTGGCAACAGCGACCTGTTGAGTTTAAACTGTGGATTATGGCCGAGGTTCCTTCGGTTTTATTTTTATTGTCAGATTACGTGAAAGCAGGAGTTGAAGGAATTTCCATCGGCACTAATGATTTAAGCCAATTTATGTTAGGAGTTAACCGCAACTCGGCAGATATGGCTAGCGCTTTCAGCGGGCGCAATCAACCAATGATGAGGGCGATCGAACAATTAATCCTTCAGGCTAAGGAGGCGGGAATTCCTTGCTCTATCTGTGGCGATGCTCCAGCTTTATATCCACAGATGATTGACTCCCTGGTGCTGTGGGGGATTTCCTCGATTTCTGTGAATGTGGACGCTGTGGAACAGACTTCTAGGGCGATCGCCCGTGCCGAACAGCGTATCATCCTAGAAGCGGCGCGAGCGATCGTTAAAAATAATCATTAGATAGCTGCCAAAAGTCAGAATAACTGTTCCATAATAAATATGGTTGATGTCTATTAAAAATCATTAAAAAAAAATCCCTTTCAAAGTTAACATAGTAGTATTGAGAAAAAGTTTACTCCAAGGGGGACAAAATGAAATCAAGAATGATTACAACCACAGCAATCCTACTGGCTGCGATCGGTATTTTGACACCCCATCCAGTCTCAGCTCAACCAGCCACCGACGGTGGCACAAAACCGGGATTTTGGCAACCAGAAGCAAAGATAGATAATACTCGCAACATCACCCTCAGACTATTAAATGAGACTGGATTGAACCTAGAATACGGTCAGTCTGGTGTTGGTTTGTCATCCTTGCCGATCGGCAGTACAAAAAACGTCGTGGTTCGCATCGGCAACCGCACCGGCGATATTGCCAATATTCCCATTAATGTCAAAGGTGGAACCACCACTTTGAAATACGACTATAGCGTCGATGCTCAGCAAAACATCGTGACAGTTCGGATCTCCACATCGGACGGGCGGACTAGGCAAGATAGGTCAATCTATATTGATGAAAAAGGACGAGTTTATTCGTTCTAGTTTATAGGTGGGGGCGGGTTTATTAAGATTGTTATTTTTGGGCGATTATGGTTGGGCATCGCCCGCCCCTACAGCCATCGTAAAATGTTAGAGAAAATTTCTGGTAAAACATTGAATAAAATCTGTATGGGCGGGTTCACCGATGAATTTTGCCACTCACAGATCATCTTCATAAACCCGCCCCCACCCAACTAATAACCCAGTTGTAGGTTGGTTTTCGTTCCACGGGCCCAACCTACAGATTAGCTCTAATGGTGGATCAAGTGCATTAAGCCTTCTACAGTAGGACCGATAGCGCCTGCTGAAACTTCACCAACGACTGTTTCGGCTGCGCAGTGACTAGCATGAAGGGTGTTTTCAATAGCCTGACTGGCTCCCTCCACTGCATCACCCCCGAATTGACCGTAAGCAGTCTCTTTGACCATTCCAGCTTGAATTTTTCTGTTGGTTTCTGTGGCATTCATGTCCCAACTTTTGATTGTTTGGACAATCTCTAACCCAGCCCAAATTAACATTCCGAGCAAAACCGCACCAATCAAATATTCCATAGTTTTCTAGAGGATTGAGGTTGGCTATATGTAAGCAGGTTTTTCTAATTTAACGCAGGGACTGAAAGCCAACAGGAGAGAAAATATTATCCTTGCAAAGCCGCCAACAGACATAATAATAATGCCTCCGTCCACTCCACTACAGCACCATAGGTATCACCAGTGTGACCGCCTAAACGGTGGTTAAACCAGGCTCCGGTCAAAATTCCGATCGCACTTCCCCCCAAAGCCATCCCCACCGCCAACAGCCACCGATCGCCCTGCAAGACAACTTGCAACACACTCAAACTCAGTAGCAGGAAGACTCCTGGGATAAAATCAAAAGGAGAATAAATCGATTCCTTGTGAAAAGCTCCCTTACCCTCAGCCCGGAGATAGGGATAGTGGGCGATCGCCACCAACTGGCCCCACCGCCCCCAACCAGCCACACCCATCAAAGCCAACCACCGATATTCATTCAAATCCGTCAGAGCAGCCGTTTTCAACAACAAGATTGCCACCGCAGCCATCGCCCCAAAGGCTCCTGTAACGCTGTCCCGCATCACCTCCAGCCGTCGCACGGGGTCTGGTACAGCCAGCCCGTCCGCCGCGTCCATAGCCCCGTCTAGGTGCAACCCCCCAGTCAGGGCAATACCCAAAACTACTACCAAGGCCGATCGAGTCAAAGCAGGCATCCCCAACAACTGCAATCCCAGATCCGCCAGTCCCAGCATCCCCCCAACCAACAGCCCGATTGCTGGTGCAAAGCGAGCAATACCCCGAAACTCCAAAGTCCAAGAAATCGGCACCGGCAAACAAGTATAAAAAGCGACCGCAGCAGCTAGTGCAGCCCCCAGATTCCGGAAAAAGTCGATCGTTGAACGAACCAACTGATTGTGCACCATAAAATAGAAATTTTTTCGCATTGTATGGAGTTGTGAATCCATTAGCGTATGCCAGAATTGGATCGGTAACACCCTTAGTTCCTTCGATCAGGCATTCATCCTGGCGACAGCTCTTTTCTTTAGAAAACTGCTACCGACAGCGCACCCGAAGAACTGCATCTACTGAAACTTAACTCAAGACAAGCGTTTCCTTTGTAGGAAAATCTAGTGAATTCTGTGATTTCCGACCAGGGGAACATACTACAACAGAGGCTTTTGCTCCATGAGTAATGACCAATTAAACAACAGGGTGGCTGCTCCTTGCATCATCGATACAGGCATTGTCGTCAACAAGCGCGATATCCAAAGATTGCTCTTCGATTTAGGACGTGTCCGCTACCTACATATGCAGGACGGCAAGATTTACAGTCAAGGCGAAGGGTATGTCCGGGAAGTGTTCGTTAACCCCAATCGCTCTACTCTGATTGCCAACCGGGCTATTTATTTGAATGTTGATAGTTTTGATTATCTGGAACTGAAAAACTCCAAGGAAGAAGGTGCTTATTTTGACCTGATTCAAGAGGGACGACAGTTGCGGTTAATTCCTCTCTCCAATCCTTTGCAAGAGCAACTCAGCCGGAATTTAAATGCTGCTGCTTTAGATGCAGTCGTGGATCAGGTACTCTCAGGGAGCTGGGATTATCAATTAGATGAAGACGATTCGCCGTTTTAAAGGATCGTTGGCTAAGGCTAGGGTCAAAATTAGTTCGACTAAAGCTCAAGAACGTTTAAAATTGTTCCGATGCCCAATGCCCAACGCCCAATGCTCCATTCCTAATGTCCGAAAAATTTTCTTTTCAATCTCTTGCCCATTGCAGCCATACCCAAGCGCGTGCGGGAGTGTTTGTCACTCCCCACGGTGTGGTAGAAACGCCTAAGTTTATGCCCGTGGGTACCCTGGCTAATGTCAAAACTCTGACGCCTGCACATCTTAAAGATGCTGGCTCTCAAATGGTTTTGGCTAATACTTATCACTTGCACATACAGCCGGGGGAAGATATTGTTGCCGGAGCTGGTGGATTGCATAAATTCATGGCTTGGTCCGGGCCGATTCTGACCGATTCGGGCGGCTTTCAGGTGTTTAGCTTGAGCCAAATGCGTACTATTTCTGATGAGGGGGTGACTTTTCGTTCCCCCCGCGATGGTCGTATGATTAATTTGACACCGGAGCGATCGATCCAAATCCAAAATGAGTTGGGTGCGGATGTGATTATGGCCTTTGATGAGTGTCCCCCTTATCCAGCGACGCGACAGGAGGTGGAAGGGGCGACAGACAGGACTTATCGCTGGCTCAAGCGCTGCATTGCTGCTCACTCGCGCCCGGATCAAGCTTTGTTTGGGATTGTGCAGGGGGGTGTTTACCCGGATTTGCGATCGCGATCGGCAAACCAGTTGGTAGATTTAGATTTACCAGGTTATGCGATCGGCGGTGTCAGCGTCGGGGAATCGGGGGATTTGATCGCAGAAATTGTGAAAGTCACAGCACCCCTGTTGCCGGCAAATAAGCCACGTTATTTGATGGGGATTGGGACTTATCGCGAAATGGCTGTGGCGGTGGCCAATGGCGTAGATATGTTTGACTGCGTGATTCCGACTCGGCTGGCCCGCCACGGGACGGCTTTTGTTGGGGGGGGACGTTTGAATTTGAAAAATTCTCGGTTCCGGGAGGATTTTTCTCCGCTGGATGAGTCTTGTCCTTGTTATACTTGCCAAAATTTCAGTCGGGCTTATTTGGCACATTTGGCACGGGCTAACGAAGTGCTGGGATATACTTTACTGGCGATTCACAACGTGACTGAGTTGATTCGCTTTACCGTTCGGATGCGGGAGGCGATTTTTGCCGATCGCTTTACAGAGGAGTTTGCTCACTGGCTGACACCTACGGTCGATCGAACATGATTGCCTTTGCTTAAGATATGCGACAATTATGAAAAATCTGTTGGATAGGTAGGTTGATTCATGGAAGCTGCATTACTTTTAGCCAAGCTGCCCGAAGCTTATGCGATCTTTGACCCTTTGATTAATGTTTTGCCGGTGATTCCTGTGTTTTTCTTGTTGCTGGCTTTTGTTTGGCAAGCGGCTGTCGGATTCAGATAATTCTGGTTTTATTAAAAGCAGGGGCAATTCCCCAATTGTCCCTGCTTTTAGCTGTTGAGTTTTTCGGTTGCTCTGGAATTATTTAAAGGCACAGACCGCTCCAGAGCGTCTAGAGGGATGAATGCTATGTTTAGCCGCCGATCGCCTTTTGGAATGCCGGTCTTTCTGAAATTCGCTTCATATAGTCTAAAAGCGCCGGATAAGCGCTGAGGTCTAGTTTTAGCATCATGGGAATGTAGTTTAAAATCGATCCCACTGCGGCGTCGGCTACACCGAATTCATCGCCCATCAAAAACTGCTGTTTCTCGAAGATGTGATTAAGGGGTGTTAACAATTTGGGAGTTTCGCGATCGCGACTTGCTTCCACGAATATTCCCGGCCCTAGGGTAGCGTTAGCAAAGAGTACCCACTGCACGACTTGAGCTTGTTGCTCCAAATTCTCCGGCATTTTACCATATTTTTGAGCTAAATAGAGCAGAATTGCCCCAGATTCCCAAAGTTTAAAATCTCCGTCAACAATTGCTGGTACTTTGCCCATGGGGTTAATTTCGAGAAAATCTGGCTCCAAGTGTGCTCCTGCTTGCATATCCAGCATCACGAATTCATAGGGCGCGCCTATTTCTTCCAGATACCACTTGATAATTGAGGCCCTGCTGCGAGCTCCACCGTAAAGTTTCAGCACCGTTTTTTTCCTTTAACGAAATCTGATTTATTTTAGCATTTGTTATTGGTTATTTGTTATTGGTGTCGCTAATAACTAATAACCAATAACTGGCAATTCCGTCAAGTGTACAAATAAGATTCTGCTACCAATAAAAATTAAAATTGCTCCGCCCAACATCTCTATTTTATTTGCAAACAAATTTCCACACTTGTGTCCAATAAACACACCAGCAAACGCCAAAAAGAAAGTAATGAATCCTATGGCAGTCACCGCAGGAGCAATAGAATCTTTCAGAACAGCAAAGCCAATCCCCACGGCTAAAGCATCTATACTTGTCGCCACCGATAGTCCGATTAAAGTACCCGTATCCAGGGGATTAAATTTCTTTTCTTCTCCGTCATTTTGTAGAGATTCATAAATCATTCTACCGCCAATGAAACTCAACAAGCCGAAAGCTATCCAATGGTCTACTGCCGAAATTAAAAAGCTGAAACTCAGACCAATAAACCATCCGATTACTGGCATCAAAGCTTGAAAACCACCGAAAAATAAAGCAATTTTTAAAGCTTTATTGACTTTCATGTGTTTAATTGCTAAACCGCTGGAAACTGACACAGCAAAAGCATCTGCTGCTAGTCCCAAGGAAAGTAAGACGGTAGTGGCTACATCCATTTCTGTAATTTTTTTATCTGATGGGTAAACTATTAGACTTATCCATAACAGCAAGTCTTCAACACGCAGGCGATGCGTGGTCCACAATAATTATGGGAGAGGTCTCTTGCTCTTAGTCTTTAAGTTTACACTAAGTTATCGTTAAGTTAGATATTTATCATAATCACTTCATTTTTCAATCATATTTTTTTCATAATTGGCTGGCTTGAAAAATGTCGTACTAAGCTGTATTATAGGAAGACTTATCAACTAGCAGAATTGATGATGCCGGAATCTAAACCATACCAGCCACTGCTACTGAGATTACTGCACGGGGTTAATGCTGCGATCGCCTTGGGAGCAATCATCACGGCCTTCTGGGTGTACAACACCTATGACGGGCGGTTCGGCAAAGTACCACTACCTCAAATTCCAGATATTATCGGCATTCATGGGACTTTTGGTAAGCTGTTAATTTTAGGGATCGTGCCCGGTTTTGCTTTATACAGTTTCCACAGAGGTCAAAAACGCTTGATACAGCCGGATTCTTTGGGGAAATTGACACAATTCGGAAAACCAATTTGGTGGTACACTTTGCATCGGATTGTGAATACGCTGATGTTGGTGGCCCTGAGTTTTTCGATCGCCTCTGGGAGTATGGTTAAGGAAGAATGGCTACCGGCAGGAGAATTGACACAGGTTTGGTATTATTTGCACGCTTCTGGATGGATCGTATTAGTATTGTGTCTGGCAATGCACTTGTTGATGAGTGCCAAGGTGGGGGGATTACCATTAATTTTGTCGATGTTTGATTTTAAAAACCAGAAGGATAGCTAAACCCCGATCGCATTTTACTTTTAATTAGAGCAACCAATCTTATGCCCATTATGCCCAAAAATACGATCCTAATCTTGGTGGAAATTGTGGTGATGGGAGGTTGGCTGTTTGCATTGGTTGCACCGTTGTTATTTCCCTAAACCGAAATTTAACGGCTAACACCAAATCAAGGTTATAGGATTGGTAATTCCACCACAAAATCCACACCACCTGCATTTTGAGACTCGAAGGGAAATTCAAACGGAGATTCCACCCAAAGACGCCCGCCGTGAACTTCAGCAATAATTTTATTGCCCAGGGACAGCCCCAAGCCTGTAAATTCGGTAACAGACTTAGTAGTGAAAAAAGGGTCAAATATTCGGCGCTGAATTTCGGGCGGAATGCTGGGGCCGTTGTTGGCGATCGATACCGCAATAAATCTGCCTTCGGGATACTCGACTACCTCGGTTTTAACTATAATAATTTGCTCTTGATTGTCGCTGGTATTCATAGCATCAATAGCATTGCTAATAATACTGGCAAAAACTTGATTTATTTGACCACCATAACACAGCACCAACGGGATATTATTGTACTGCTTAACTAGAGATATTTTGTGATCCAGCCGAGAGGCAAACAATACTAGAATATCGTCGATTCCTTCCTGTAAATTGACGTAGGTTTTGTCGGAGTCGTCAGGGGTAGAAAATTTCTGTAAAGCCAAGATAGTGTCGCGAATGCGTCCCGATCCTATTTTTAAAGTATTGATAATTTGTGGCAAATCTTGGCTCACAAAATCTAAGTCTATTTTTTCTTTTTCTTCCTCAATTTCTCGCACGGATTCTGGATATTTTTCGGAATATAGTTGAATGATTATGAACAAATCTTGCAGATAATCATTGATATGGAGTAAGTGGCCATAAATAAAGTTAATTGGGTTGTTAATTTCCCGCGCAATTCCGGCAGTTAGTTTGCCTAAAATTGTGATTTTTTCCCTTTGCACCAAGTGTGCTTCGGTTCTTCTGAGTTTGGCTAATACTTCTTCCAATAGCTTGAGTTGTTCTTGAATTTGTTCCTGGCGTTGAGATTGGGAAATTGCGATCGCCAGAGAGTCTGCAATGGCTTCCAAAAGTTCCACCTCGTCGGGAGTACCAAATTGCCACTGACTACAAGCGAAAAGATACCCCAGGCGATTAGTCTGGGTGAGTACAGGTACTGCTGCGTACTGACGGTTTTTGAGTCTCAGGTGCTGGGATTCCTGAGATACTAAAGTATCGATATCTGTGACTTTCCTGAGCGTTACCGACTCCCCACGTTGGAGTCTGGCGGCTAAATCTCCAGAGGGCCCGGATTCGGCACCAAATACTCCCAATCGGGATGATAAACCTTCTCGGTAATATTCCGAGCAGAATTCTAACCTGTCTTTTCGGGGATCGTACCAGCCGAAAATTGTGCGATCGATATCTAGTATACTTCCGAGTTCCTCAACGGTGGTTTGTAGGATGCGATCGACATCCAAGGAAGCGCGAGTGCGACTTGTCAAGCGATGGAGGAGAGCTTCTGTGCGAGTGTGGAGGCGATCTTTTGCAAACAATTTTAGTGCCACAACTGCTGCCATAATAGCTATGACTAAAAGTGCGGTGGTGACGGCTGCTAATATATTTAATGGGTACAGTTCTTTTTCGAGGTTTTCTTGGGGAATTACTAGGGCGATCGACCATTCCGCCTGTTCTAAAGGAAGATAAACTACGTAAACTTTAGCATCGTTAATTTTAGTCAGGGAAATGCCAGTTTTTTGATAAACCATCTCTCGGACTATGCTCACCAAATTAGCATCTTTGGAGTCTAATAAACTGCTAGCAGGCAAGTCTGTATTTCCGATTAATCTGGCGTCGGGATGAACAATCGGTACTCCTTGAGAATTGAGGACAAAAGCGTAGGTTCCTGCTCCATATTCCAGCTTTCCTACTACTTGGGCTAATCGTTGAATTTTGATGACACCATTCATAACTCCGATCGGCTTTTCAATGGTGCGAGAAGTGGGATCGCCTACCTTGGACCGCACCGGAGCAGAAATGGGAATAATTTGTTGTTTTAGGGTGCGAGAAATAGTAGGATCGGAAACGTATACTTCCCCAGCCATGGCTTTTTGAAAGTGTCGGCGATCGCTGACATTAGCTGCTGCTCTCCCGACTTTTGTAGTGAAGTAAGAACCATCCGACTCAATTAATGCAAAATGCTCAAATTCTGGCAGTCGATTTACTTCAGATTTTAAATAGGGTTGTGCCACCAACCAATTCATTGAACGAACGGGGGGAGTGTTAGCGAGGGTTTCGATTTCAGCTTTTCTAGTTTCTATCCACCGATCGATTTTATTACTCCGATTTCTTACTTCTAACAAAGCATTTTGCTCTAAATTTTTGACAATTAAACGTCTCACACTTTGATAACTCATATAACCAGCGATACTGGCTGCTATAGTCCCCCCTAATATTAGCAGCGCTGCGATGTATTGAAGACGGTATCCACGGCTAAATCGTGCTGGTAATAGTCGATTTAATTTCCAGCACTGCTCTTTCGCAAAGCTTCGCATAGTTTGACCAATTTGTAAGATTGAAATCTTAGCTCACCTGCGATGCACCCTGAGCCTGCTTGCAGTTTGACACTACTAGCATTTAATAATTACGGGTTTAAAATTTCCCCGGCTGGTAAGCTCACCCTGTTAAACAGGAATTATACCATTTTATATTTTATATTTTAAATTTTATATTAGAAAATCCTAGTTGATAGGTGTTTTTTTTGCCGTTAAAAAGATGCAACGAATCAGATGACAAGTCATATCAATTCCGGTTGTATCGGAATGATTTAACCGCGAAGGCGCGAAGTACGCGAAGCAAGAGAAGAGAGAGTTTAATACAGGACGATGAAGAGAGGATTTTATATAATATCAAATCATCTCTTCATCGGAATAGTAAATTCGAGTTCACTGTTCACTGTTCACTGTCAACCGTCAACCGTCAACTGTCAACCGTCAACTGTCAACATCATTCCGGTGTAACCGGAAATGATATCACATCTTCGGGGAGCATCCCGATTTTGCATAGGTGAAGCATAACCGCAGACAATTTATTAGTGATAACCAGAGATTTACAGCGGTCATGCTTCGCCCCTACGAATATACTTGCAAAATAGAGATGCACCCCATCTTCGCGGCAGGTCTATCCACTACATCCCTTAGCAAAAGCGATAGTCAAACATTATTTATTTTAAAGAACTTTGTGAGTGTGTTCGTGTTGTTTTACATTGTCTTCAGTGCGAACAACGCGCTGGGTATTGAGAACTCTTTTGCGATCGAGGGAATAAGAAAAGTCGCTCCGAACTGTTCCCAAGGGGATGTGAGATTGAGCTTGGGGGCGGATTTTGTAAGTGCGGGCAGCGGCGATCGCCCGAAAGCCAAATTCTTCGCAAAACTGAGCCGATGTGGGGAATTCTGGCAGCATAGTGGGTGATTCGCCGTCGAGCACTGCTCCCAAAGTCGTCCCCCAAGCCCTTTGATAGGAGGTGGGAATTCCCTTGACAATTGCCTCCAAAGCTGCTGAGGGGATAGCTTCAATTACTTGTACTTCGAGAACTTCACCTTCTTCTTTGACGAAGCAGGTGGCCAAACCCACTACCACGTAGTCGTCGGTAGATAAATCGGGAGCGTTGGGATAAAGTGTTGCAGTCGCCATAAAAATCTTGTGAGTAGGAGTTAAAAACCTGGAGCGAAGGTCAAACCCCTGAGAGTGGATCGGACCTGTGTGTTGATAGTACCACATCAAGCTAGATGCCGGATGATTCGGCAAGGATTCCCCGCAGCTACGACGTTTGCAGGGATACTTTTGACCACCACACTGCCTGCACCGATCGTGCTACCATCGCCGATGGTGACTCCGGGGCAAAGGATACTACCGCCACCAATCCACACATTATTGCCAATATGAATCTCGCTAGCCAGTTCTCGGCCCGAAAGTCTAATTTCCGGGTCAGTGGGGTGGAAAGCAGTGTAAATTTGCACTTGTGGGCCACACAGTAAATTTTCGCCGATGTTAACTCGATTGCAATCGAGAATCACGCAACCAAAATTCATATATAAGCCATTTCCAGCATAAATATTACTGCCATAGTCGCAGTAGAAAGGGGGTTCAATTTCAACTTTCGGGCCGACGGCACCGCATAATTCGGTGAGAATTTCTAAACGTTGGGATGCTTCGTCCTCGCGGGTAGCATTGTAAAGTCTGGTGAGACGGCGGGCTCGCTGGCGCTCACAAGTCAATTCCGCATCAGCAGCTAGATACAACTCGCCCGCTAGCATTTTCTGTTTTTCGGTTTTTGACATAGGATTTATGGCTTTTTCAAATCAAGGCTTTGATTGCAAACAAACAGCTAAATCTAAACTGGCTAATTGTTCAAAAGCTCGATTTATCGCTCCTGTTCCTCTCAAAAAACCTGTGTTCCCACCAGGACAAATATACTGTAATGTTTCCGCCGAAAAGCGATCGATAATCGACTTCACGCTGTTCATTTGTCGTGGCCAGTGAAAAGTTTTTGCCGTTCTCTGCGGTTGAGGTGCACCTTCTCGATTGGGGAGCAAGTGTCTGCCCGAAAACAGAACTCCGCCACTGCGAGTATCATAAAGACAGGACGAACCGGGAGAATGACCGGGAGTCCAAAATACAAAAGTGCGATCGCTCAGAGCAAATTCTCGCTCAAAAGCTGTCACTTGCAATCCCGGTAGCAAATAAGCTTCCTGCTCTTGAATCAGGATTTCGCAGCCGGTGGCTTCCTGAATCTCCCGCGCCTTACCCATAGCGCCCCGGTGAGTCAGAAACAACAACCGGACACCGCCATATTCGCGTAAAAATGTTTGGTTAATCTCATCCCAAGCCGGACAATCTACTAGAATGTTAGTTTGGTTTTCTACAATGAAGTAAGCTGTCCCACCAAGGGTTTCCCGGTTAGGTGGAAAAGCAAAGATATTGTCGAGCACGGGTTTTGGTTGTTTGGAAGCTAAAGTCTGTTGTTTCAAGGAAGTATCATAGTTAATGTGTCTGGAATCAATATTATGTTCTTTTTATGGTTGTTTGTATTGGGACTGTTCTCATACTTTTTATTGCACAACAGCATCCGTCGCATCACGCGAACTCCGGTATGGCTGCTGTGGCTGGTAATTATGGCACCGGCCCTGATTTGGACTGGTTGGCTGTTAGTTAACGGCCCTAGCAAAAGTTCACCGCCAGATTGGCTAATTCTACCTTTTTTAGTTTGCCCTTTTTTGTACTGGTTCCTGGTACAGTTGGGGCGCAAGGAAATTACCAGCGAAACGGCGCAAACCACAGCTAGTGATGGGACTGAACCTGCAAAAGCCCTAAAAAAACCTGCTTTACGCCCGATCGATCTAGAGGAAGAAGCTAGTTTGCGTGACTGTTTTCCTTGGTCTGTTTACTATTTGCGAGATTTAGAATTTCGGCCCCAGGCTGTAATTTGTCGCGGACAGTTGCGGACTAACCCGGAAGCGGCTTACCATGCGATTCGGGACAATGTGGAAAAGCATTTTGGCGATCGCTTTTTGGTAGTATTTCAAACAAGTTTCAGCGGTCAACCCTTTTTTGCCCTAGTCCCTAATCCCGAACATAAATCCGCCGAAAGTCCTGTTAACAATCAACCTTTGAATCGACCATTTTTTGCTTTGGGTTTGCTGCTTATCACTCTATTTACCACTACGATAGTGGGTGCGCAAATTGCAGGCATTACCGAAAAAACTGTCCAATCTAATCCCTCACTGTTAATTAAGGGTTTGCCCTATGCTACCGCTTTGATGGTCATTTTGGGCATTCACGAATCGGGACACTATTTAGCAGCAAAATTTCATAAAATTAGAACTACTTTACCCTATTTTATTCCCATACCATTTTTCTTGGGAACCTTTGGCGCTTTTATTCAAATTCGGAGCCCGATTCCCCACCGTAGAGCTTTATTTGATGTCGGTATTGCAGGGCCTTTGGCTGGTTTAGTGGCGACAGTGCCACTTTTAATTTGGGGTTTGTATCACTCGACAATTGTGCCTATTTCTAACAAGTCAGGGATGTTAAATTTTGATTCTTTCAATCCAAATTTTTCTCTGATGATGACTCTCTTGAGTAAGTTAACCTTGGGTGGTGCTTTAAATTCGGAAACAGCGATTAATTTGCATCCGGTAGCGGTGGCTGGTTATTTGGGTTTGATCGTGACGGCGTTTAATTTGATGCCGGTGGGACAACTCGACGGCGGGCACATCGTGCACGCTATGTTTGGTCAGGGGGCAAGTATGGCGATCGGACAATTTGCTAGACTTTCTATGTTGCTGCTGGCTTTTTTGGAACCGGGTTTGTTGTTGTGGGCGCTGATTTTGTTTTTGATGCCGCTAAACGATGAACCGGCTTTGAATGATGTGAGCGAATTAAATAATTGGCGTGATGGTTTGGGGTTGGTGGCGATGGGGCTATTATTGGCTATTCTGTTACCAGCACCTAGGGTATTGATTCAGTGGTTGAATGTTTAGCCGGAATAATCAAGCAGGAAGAAGAGCGAGGTGAAGAACACTTATTAGCCAGTTTTTTAGCGATATCTTACCTTTAATGAGGTTGAATTACTTAACCTTTTTAAGATTTATAATTTTTATAAAATAAATATTCATCAAATTAATATAATGTATTTTTATACAAAAAACAAGTAAAACTTTAAATTAATGTTGACAGTCTGGGAAGACCTATGCTAGATTTTTGTAAGGCTACAGTAAATTTACTGAAGTCCAGTGCAGCCCTAATGCAGCCCTAAGTGCGATCGACGAGATGGGATAGGTAAACTAATGCAGAAAAACATAATAACTAGAACTCATTACCAGTGAAAGTGCTGTGTAGATCTAGGTATCGGATTTTATGTTTAATTAGGTGAACGGACTTAGTAGTGAGGTAAATTTAGAAAGTAGATGCAAGGAAATTGGCATTTCAAACTTAATCAAAGTTACCCTAATCCCCTGGGGTTAGCATCATCACCCCTGCCCTTTAATCAAATTTAAATCTAGCCATGAATCTTTTTATACTTTCTTCACGGAGTTTACTCTCAAGTGTATCCTGGGACCCTGTTTTTGAACTGGAAAATATTGTTTTACAAACCTGCAAAGCGCAACTTTTGATTCCATCGTGTCGCGAGATCATCCAGTGGTCTTCATCTAAACTCCATCCATTACCCGATCGCATTATACGTAAAGTTGTCAAGTCTACTACAGGTTTCTATAAATTGGAACCTTTACCTGACTTGTCCAACCAGCCCAATGTTTTACTGCTGATAGGTATATCAGGAGCCGATCTGGAACTCCTATCAAGTATACCAAAGTGGAGGGAACGTTTTGATGTCGTCATCGCTTATATTTTTGATTCTTGGTGTCCAGAAATTTATTCAAAAAATGTCTATCAATTAGATCATTTATTCGTGGCACTTCCCGAAGTTATAGATGAACTTAAGCAAAAATTTGGTATCCCAGTCTCCTTAATCCCCTTTGCGGCTGATGTTCTCACTCAGGGTTCGTGTCAACAGAAGCGTTCCATAGACTTAACTAGCTTCGGGCGAATTCCGTCACATTACGATCGTGCTTTTTGCCATAAATTTAATCTACCTGGTTCCGAACAAATTTACTTTAAATCTACGCCCAGAGCAGGAGAGGAATTTCCGAAATTGCCTTACGAAATGCGGAAAGACGAGCCAGATACTCTGATGCTATTTCACATTCTCAGACATAGCAAACTGACCTTGGCATTTGATACGCTCTATCCTGGTATGCGTGCGTTTCCTTATTCGTTTATTACACTGCGTTGGTTTTACGGTGCTGCGACGGGTGGTGCGGTAGTTGGGAAGCGTCCAACAAGCCCTCTAATGGATGAGTTGCTGAATTGGGAAGATGCTACTATTGAGTTGCCCGATGACCCACAAAAAAGTGTGGAATTCATTGATGAACTGTTAGAGGACGAAGTGCGGCTGAATAAGATATACAAACGTAATTATGTTGAGAGTTTAGCCCGTCATGACTGGAGACATCGGATTCAGAGTATGCTGGAAACGGTGAAAATTCCCCTACCCCAGGGACTGCGAGAAGAATTATCACAAATGAAGAGAATTCATGACCAAATGGTCTGTAGATTTTAGATTTGGGATTTGAAATTAGAGAATTAATTGCACGAAGCGGGCGGCAAAACTACATTACTTGATGGTCATGTCAGAGTAAATTTTGTCAAAAATAAACAAATGGATTTGAAGACATTTTGAGTGAATTAGAGAGCGATATATTCACCTCATTTGACATAGATTCCTATGGATAAATAGGAAAACTAATCAATTGTAACAATACTTTGGTAGGATATACTCTGGCACTGACAGTCCCACATCTTAAAATAATCCCGAATCGACATGAGCCAGCATCCAGACCGCATTGCCCCTCATGGTGGCATCCTGGTCAACCGTATCGCCACCCTAGACCAAAGACAAGCATTTTTTGACAAAGCAGAAGCTTTGCCGCGAGTTCAGCTTTCGGATCGATCGATCTCTGACCTACAAATGATCGCCATCGGCGCCTTCAGTCCCCTGCAAGGGTTCATGAATGAGGCTGATTATCGATCGGTCGTCACCCAAATGCGCCTCTCCAACGGCCTCCCCTGGTCAGTACCAATCACCCTCTCAGTCAGCGAAGAAGTGGCAGCCACCCTGACAGAAGGGAGTTTGGTTCGGCTAGACTCCCCCAACGGCGAGTTTGCCGGCGTACTGGAACTGAGTGAAAAATATCGCTACAGCAAAGAAGAAGAAGCCATTAACGTCTACCGCACCGACGATCTCAAACATCCAGGTGTCCAAGTAATAGACAAGTCTGGTCCAGTGAATCTGGCAGGCCCAGTGTGGTTGCTGGAACGGGAACTAGACGCCCGCTTTCCCCAATACCAAATTGACCCGGTGAAATCGAGAATGCTGTTCGCAGAAAAAGGATGGAAAACCATAGTGGGTTTCCAAACCCGAAACCCGATCCATCGCGCTCACGAATACATTCAAAAATGTGCTCTAGAAACTGTAGACGGCTTATTCTTGCACCCCTTGGTGGGGACGACTAAGGGCGATGATATTCCGGCGGATGTGCGGATGCGTTGCTACGAGATTCTGCTAGAAAAATACTATCCGCACGATCGCGTCATCTTAGCAATCAATCCAGCGGCGATGCGCTACGCTGGACCACGGGAAGCAATTTTTCACGCTTTGATTCGCAAAAACTATGGTTGTACTCACTTTATCGTGGGGCGCGATCATGCGGGCGTGGGCGATTACTATGGTACCTACGATGCTCAACACATTTTTGAGGAATTTGAGCCTGGAGAATTGGGAATTGTGCCGATGAAATTCGAGCACGCTTTCTATTGCAAAGTGACGGAACAAATGGCGACCACGAAAACCAGTCCTAGCACTCCCGAACAGCGGGTACATTTGTCGGGAACGAAAGTGCGGGAAATGTTGCGGGCTGGAAAATTACCACCACCCCAGTTTTCTCGGCCAGAAGTTGCTGCGGAATTGGCAAAGGCGATGAATATTTTCAGCTATGAAATTTAAATCTTAAACCTTGTTGTTGGCGACACTTAGTCTTCGGCAGAGGAGTGAGAATATTGTAAGAGCACGACGATGGGGAATCATTAATGGGACTCAAGCGGCGGGAATTTTTGCAGCAAGCAGGCTGGGTGTTAGCAGCGCTGGGTATCAGCGAGGCTGGATGGGAACGGTTGGGCAATCGCTACTACCAGGCCCTAGCCCAGCCGACAGCCCGCAAATTGGCATTGTTAGTGGGCGTTGACAAATATCCAGGGTCGGCGCTGCACGGCTGTGTTACCGATGTGGAATTGCAGCGGGAATTACTGGTATATCGGTTTGGGTTTGGGCCATCAGACATTCTGACTTTGACTGACTCTCAAGCTACCAGAGAAAATATCGAGACGGCTTTTGTCAGTCACTTGACTCAACAAGCTAAACCCGGAGACGTGGTGGTTTTTCACTTCAGTGGCTGCGGTAGCCGAGTCAGTTTGGGGGAGTCACCGACGGTAATGCAAAACAGTTTGGTGCCGGTAGATGATGTTGTGCCTGCTTTGGGAAACCGGGCGGTGAACGATATGTTAGAGGAAACACTGCTGCTGTTGATGCGATCGCTCCCAACAGAAAGTGCGATCGCCATTCTCGACACCAGCTACAGCTATCCGGGTGTAAATCCCACCGGCAACTTCCGGATTCGTTCCCGCCCCCGCCCCATAGTGGCGAGTCCAAGCATGGGCGAATTAGACTTACTCGATCGACTTAAATTAGTCAACAATCTCACTTCTAGCGGAGGCACCACACTCACCGCCGCCGCCCCTGGTCAACTCTCCGCCGAAATTCAGTGGAACGGGTTTACAGCCGGTTTATTTACTTACGCCCTCACCCAAACTTTGTGGTGGACAACTCCCGCCAGCAGCCTGCAAGTCAGTTTTAGCCGCGCCGCGGCCCAAGTCGAGCAAATCAGTGGCTTAACCCAGGAACCGCAAATTCGCCAGGACGATGCAAAAGCACCTGCGGGGATGTTTGCAACAGCGATGTTAAATTCCGCTACTGCTGACGGGGCAGTGTCTGCGGTAGAAGAGGGTAGCAAAACTGTCCAATTGTGGCTGGCCGGGTTGCCCCCAGAAATTTTAGAGTCCTGTGGCGCTTCTGTATTCAGCCCCGTTTCCTCAGAGGGCGCGAGGCTGTTACTGCTGCGACGTAACGGTCTTTCTGCTAAAGCCCAAGTCTTACAAGCGCCCATCTCAAACCAGGTGCAACTGACTGCGGGCGAATTAGTCAGAGAAGAAATTCGGGTTCTGCCCCGAAACATCAGTTTAACTGTAGCTTTGGACTCTGGTTTAGAACGCATCGAGCGGGTGGACGCTACCAGCGCCTTTGCGACTGTGCCCCAAGTCTCGGCGGTAGCGGGAGACCAACCAGCGGACTATCGGTTTGGCAGAGTGCCAGAAACCACTGTAGCTCAAACTCCTGGGGTCTATGAGCCTGGTTTGTATCAAGGTCGTTACGGTTTGTTTTCTGTGGGTGAAACGCTGGTTCCGCATACTGAGGGTGATGGGGGAGAGGCCGTGAAAGTTGCGGTACAGCGATTGACTCCGCAGTTGAAAACCCTGTTGGCGATCAAGTTGCTGCGCCTGACAGTGAATGAGGGGTCTTCGCGTCTGAAGGTGCGGGCGATGCTATCAACTCTCGCGCCTCAAGCCATGACTGTGGCCGGGCGATCGCCCGTGCGAGGTGTCAGTGACGATGCACTATCATCGCTGAGGGGGGAAAGTGAGAAATCTGAAAGCTTAGGTATATTAAGTGTGAATTATGGGAGCCGGATTCAGTATCGATTGTATAACAATGGCGATCGCCCAGTTTACTTTATGGTATTTGGCTCGGATAGTTCAAGACGGCTGCTAGTATTCAATTCTGATGGGGAAACCAATGTGCCAAGACCGGTGCAGGCGATCGCCCCTGGTGCAAATTTGAGTGTACCCCAGGCAGGGGCGATCGGGTGGGAAGTATCTAGGGCGATCGGGCTTGCGGAAACCTTAATTATATTTAGTGAGAGTCCCTTCGATCGCACTTTGACCGCGTTGCAAGGAGGAATGCAGCAAGCCAGGGATGCCTCGCCAATTCGAGTGTTGTTAAATCCTTTAAATGTGGCCAGGGCTGTCTTGGAAGATTTGCACGCGGCCAGCATGGCTGGGGTGCAGCAGGTGGGGATATCCACCGATGATATAGCTTTGGATGTGAATGTGTGGGCAACTCTGAGTTTTGTTTATCGGGTAGTTTAATGATTGCTGTTGATGCCATCAATTCATGGCCATTCCCATGACTCTTCCTCTGCCTCCCTTTCTCAATGCCCCCTAATTGCCCCAAACCGCAATAATTATTTACAATTAAAAAGACTATTCTCTCCCTCTGTGTCCTCTGCGCTCTCTGCGGTTAAATCATTCCGATGTAGCCGGAAACGATATTACCCAAAGTCCCCCTTAAGAAGGCGGGGACAAGAACTTACTCAAAGTCCCTCTTCGATCGGGGGATTTAGAGACTTGTCGTAAAACCCATATTTCCCAAACGTTTGGGCCTTAAGTTGACACCAATACCCAATGCCCTTTAACTTAAAAAACATCCCTTAAAAAATGGCTGTAAACCAACTTTCTGCAACCCCATCCCCCCTCCAAACAGCGGAATTAGACTATGATATCGCGATCGTCGGAGGTGGCATAGTCGGTGCAACCTTAGCCTGCGCCCTCAAAGATTCAGGCTTAAAAATAGCCATCATCGAAACCCAACTCCCCGCAGCCGCAGCAGCCAAAAAACAAGCTTACGCAGTCACCTTGCTGTCAGGAATGATTTTAGAAGGCATGGGCGTGTGGGAGAAAATATTGCCGCAAATCACCACCTTCGAGCAAATTAGCCTCTGCGACGGCGACTATCCCGGAATTGTAGAATTCCACCGCCCAGACTTGGGAAATACAGGCAAATTACCCGTACCAAAAGCCGCTTTAGGCTATGTGGGCGAGCACCGAGTCATGCTGTCAGCTTTGCAGGAATCCTTGGCAAAAAATCCGAATTTCAGTTGGGTTTGTCCGGCGGAAGTAGTGGAGGTCAAATATTTAACTAATTGTGCCGAAATTGCCATCAAACAAAACAGTGAAACTCGCACTGTTCGTACTAAATTATTAGTTGCTGCTGATGGTTCTAAATCTCGCATCCGCACAGCAGCCAACATCGGCACTCGCGGCTGGAAATACTGGCAATCCTGCGTTGCTATTACTATTAAAGCAGAAAAACCGCACAACGATATCGCCTTTGAGCGCTTTTGGCCCAGTGGCCCGATGGGAGTCTTACCATTACCAGGGAACCGTTGTCAAGTAGTTTGGACTGCACCCCATGGGGAGGCGAAAGCTTTGCAACAAATGGATGAAACAGAGTTTTTAGCTTTGTTGAAACAGCGCACGGGCGGAGTTTTGGGAAATTTGGAATTGGAGAGCGATCGCTTTTTGTTTCCGGTACAGTTAATGCAGAGCGATCGCTACGTATTGCCCAGATTAGCATTAATTGGCGACGCGGCGCACTGTTGCCATCCTGTGGGCGGCCAGGGACTAAATATGGGCATTCGAGATGCAGGGGCGATCGCCCAAATCTTGCAACAAGCCCACCAAAAAGGCGAAGACATCGGCGATTTGCGAGTATTGAAAAGGTATCACAACTGGCGCAAACAAGAAAATTTAATCGTGTTAGGATTTACCGATTTCTTAGATAGGTTATTTTCTAATACTTGGCTGCCAATTGTCGCATTTCGCCGCTTCGGATTGTGGTGTTTGCGAACAATTCCCCCAGTTAGGTTTTTAGCATTGCGCTTAATGACGGGCTTAATGGGGCGGCCGCCGGAATTATCGCAAAACTAAAATAAACCGGGTTTTTACGATTTTTTCCGACACTAACGAAATATTCTCAAAAAAACCCGGTTTCTGGGCACTGACTAACTTGTAGTAAAATTGGTTTGCAGGTTGTTTCACCCTCTAGAATCGATCAGTTTGTCCTCAAGCCCGCCGGGGATTTAAATCCCCGTCTCATAGCGCAAGTCGGTTGAAACCGACTGAATAAAATCATGAGAATTTTGATTAAAAAATAGATGCTTCAGTCCTCTTTTAGAGGACTTACGCTCTCTCGACGGGGGTTTTCAACCCCCGGCGGACTCGTGGGTGAGCGTGGAAATTGTGGCGCGGATAATAGCATTGAATTATTGCAGATTTAGCAACGATCGATCGCCATTGTGGGAAAATTGAAAAAACGGTCGATCGCACTTTTGCACAATCTCAGAAACCGGGTTTTTTCCCATCTCTTCGCCTGTCACCAAATATGCTCGCAAAAACCCGGTTTCTGGCCACTCGCGCACAATCTTTAGAAACCGGGTTTTTCCCCATCTCTTCGCCTGTTACCAAATATGCTCGCAAAAACCCGGTTTCTGGCCACTCGCGCACAATCTTTAGAAACCGGGTTTTTTCCCATCTCTTCGCCTGTTACCAAATATGCTCGCAAAAACCCGGTTTCTTTGGGCTAGTTTGTTTGTCCGCGAGTTCAACAGGGGTTGAAACCCCTGTCTCATAGCTAAAGTCGGTTGAAACCGACTGAATAATGCTACAAAATACTCGCATATTTGTTGATTTCATCTGTTTTTCAGTCCTCTTTTAGAGCATCCCACGGGCGTCGCACGCCCGTTATGAATTGATGCTAGTGATTTTGGGAATTCAGCTACTGCAAAAAAGTCCGATTCTGTCGGTCCTGGACAAAGGCACAATACTCGTATTCCTAAATCTTTGTTTTCCGCCCACAGTGATTCAGTGAAACTCAGAACAAAGGCTTTGGTTGCTGCGTAAATTGATAGGTATGGCATCGGTTGAAATGCTGCTATTGATGCTACATTGATGATACTTCCTGATTTTTTTTGACGCATTTGCTGCAAAAATAAGTGCGAAAGCTCAACTAATGCTAGAATATTTAGTTGCACCATGGCTAGTTGTTTGTCAAGGGGGCGATCGGCAAAAACACCGTAATCTCCAAAACCCGCATTGTTGACTAACAAATCTACGGTCAAATCTGTTTGATTGACGGCCTCAAATACTTTGGTTCCAGCACCAGGTTCCGTCAAATCTTGCACGATTACTTCGGCTCGAATATGGAATTTTTCTTGGAGTGTAGCAGCGAGTTGGTGCAATTTGTCTGCGGAACGAGCCACTAAAATTAGATTGTGCTGGTCTTGGGCTAATTCGGTGGCAAAAGCTGCACCAATTCCGCTAGAAGCTCCGGTGATTAAAGCAGTTGGCATGAAATTATGTCTGATATTTGATGGGGAATTTATATATTTTAACAATTATTTTGAGTGGCCACCTGTAAAATAATTAAAAGGGAATAGGTGAGTTTTATGGCGCGTCTTACCGATCGAGCTTTTGAAATTTTAAAGTCAGAAGTTGACAAATGTGCAGCGGCTGACGCTATAGCTGGCAATGTCTACAGGAGTATGGTAATCAAGCAGTTGGAGAAAATGCGATCGGAAAATGGCAGTTTCGCATCCATAGAAGAAATCCGCGCTACTTTCAAAAATGAATTTCCCAACTTCAGCGAAAAAGCACTCAAAGCCGCCGTCAAAGCCAACAAGCCGCCCGGATTGTTTGGCAAAATTATCTGGGTGGGGGTTTTTTTGGGTGCGGGGGCGGGGATAATTTGGCTAGCAAACCTACCTGTGCCCATCATTCGCAAGCCTATAGCAGATAAATTGCCCATATTATTAATGCCGAGTTTTAGCAGCATGGATTACAATTATCGGCAGGCGATCGCCCTCGTGGAACAATCGGATCAATTGGTAAATAAGGCAACTGCTGTGGCTGATTTCGACTTGGGCGACACCAAAGCAAAACAAGCGCAAAAACACCTCGATGCCTTGCCGGTTTGGTTTTTAGGTTATTATCCAGAAACCTACTGCTCTTTTTTTGGCTGTACTTGGCGCTTTAGTGTTGATGAATTTCAAGCAGCCCGCAAAAGTATCGGGCGTATGGAAGCCCAGATTTTCCAACAAAAAAATGCTTTTACTCAGCTTGGGGAAGTGGAACAAAACCTGAATACGGCAAAACAGCAGTACCAGCAAGCCAAAAATGCGGCAGATAGACAAAAAGCTAGCATAAATTGGCAAAGTGCGATCGACCAACTCAATCAAATTCCCCCAGAAACCCTAGCCGGAGAAACTGCTAGGAAAAAACTGCAAGCAGCAGAGAGAGATTTTCAAGCAATGGGCGGTGTCGCTACCGGTTCAGTGCGCGCGGACAACTTAATCGAAGCAGCCAAAGAATTTGCCTTTAGTGCCGCCTCCGCATCGCAGAAACCGCCACATTCAGCCGAAACTTGGCAAAAAATAGCTGATTTGTGGCAACAATCTATTGAACGACTCAGCCAAATTCCCTTTGATAATCCGGGCTATCTTGATGCTCAAACAAAATTAGCTGAATATCAAAATAATTTAGGCACTACACAGATTCGACTTCAAACTGAAAAAGAGTCAGTGGAAGCTTTAAATCAGGCTAAAAACTTGTTTGCTAAGTTCCAAACTAACCTAAATTCTATTAATCAAAATCCTGGTTACGCCCTGGGTTACTTGCAGGAAATTATCAACACTTTAGAATCTGTAAAACCGGGAACGACTGTTTATCCAGAAGCCCAAAAATGGCTGCAATCAGCTCGCAAAAAACAGAAAGAATGGCAACAAAAATAAAGCTGGGGAATATTGACTTTTTTCAGAAATGGGATTAGAGTCAGCATATGTATTTTTGTTGAGCGATCGCTAAAAATCTTATCAGATAGCGCGATCGCTTTTACTTTTGGCGATCGGAGCCGAGAATGAAACAGCCCTGGGGGTTGCCCGACTCCCGATGTCCTATTACCTATTACCAATGAAAGACTTAACTCGTAGACAATTTATCGCTGTCACTGCCTTAAGCGCCGGATTTGCCCTAGCAGTTCATCCTATTGCTGCGGCCGTTATCACCACTGATGCTAGCGGTTTAATCGCAGGTGAAGTCAAGATTCCCGTCAAAGATGGCGAAATTCCAGCCTACAGAGCAATGCCTGCTAATGGTAGCAATTTTCCCGTGGTAATCGTGATTCAGGAAATCTTCGGAGTTCATGCTCATATTCAAGACATTTGTCGCCGTTTTGCTAAATTAGGTTATTTAGCGATCGCCCCAGAAATGTTTGCCCGTCAAGGTGATGTTTCTAAAATGACCGACATTCAAGAAATCATCAGCAAAGTAGTTTCTAAAGTCCCCGATGCTCAAGTTATGTCGGATTTGGATGCTACGGTAGATTGGGCACAAAAGTCAGGAAAAGGCAATATTAATAAGTTGGGAATTACAGGATTTTGCTGGGGAGGCAGAATAGTGTGGCTCTACGCCGCCCACAACCCCAAAGTTAAAGCAGGAGTGGCTTGGTACGGGCGTGTGGTTGGCGATGCTACGGCTTTGACTCCAAAACAGCCGATCGACATTGCACCAACTTTGAAAGTGCCAGTATTGGGGCTTTACGGTGCCAAAGACGAGTCAATTCCCACCGATACAGTGGAGAAAATGCGCCAAGTTCTCAAAACAGGCAGTAGCGGTTCAGAAATTGTGATTTATCCAGATACACCCCACGGATTTAACGCCGACTATCGCCCCACTTACCGCGAAAAAGAAGCTAAGGATGGTTGGAAGCGGTTGCAAGATTGGTTTAAGAAGTCGGGGGTTGCATAAGAGTTGTGAGTAGTGAGTTGTGAGTGGCAGTTTAAAATTATCTTCGTCCCTCCCAACTCACTCCAAATCAAGCAATTTCTGGCTGAAACCTTTGATGGGATTTAGCTTTGATGCTGAAGAACAAAACACTAATCAAAAGTATCAAAACCACAATTGTTCTCCAGTGAACTAAAAAAGGCAGACCCGCAGCCAAAAATATGCGTCTCGGAAAAAACAGCAGAAATACTAGACCTATCATGCCGAGAGAAGCTTTTTGATTGCCGTAGCAATACAGCCACAGAGATGTTAGTATGGGGAGCAAACCAACGTAATCGTAAACATGAGTATATCCTAAAAATGTAAACGATATACCCATCAGTACAGCAAAAATATCTTCTGTGTTGATTCTATTGCGGAATACCCACAACAAAGCAGTTAAAATCAACCCCAAAATTTTGATTCCTGGTAGATTCCAGCCAAAAAAAGCCAACAGACTTTCCATGCCGACTTTATCTTGAAACCCCGGCTTATTGAAAGTTACAACTAGGTAACTATCTTGAATTCCTTGATGCCATGCTTCCAGGGTGCCAATGGGCCCGCCGTAGAATACCAAGGGATAAGCACTCATAACTACCACGGTTAGCAGGGATACAGCTAATATTTTCCAGTTGCGTTCTAACAAAAACCAAAAACCGAGCAATAAGCAGATTTGTGGCTTAAAGCTAGCTAAACCCAAACAGATCCCCGCTAATACATATTTTTGTCTTTGGCTGAAAAACCAAGCACCCATTGTAGCAGCAAAAGATATCAAAGAAGTTTGACCCATCCACACCACATGAGTGGTGAATGGGTTGCCAATAATGATGGCTGCCATTACCCAACGGCCGAGTTGATGTCCACGATGATTTGGGGATCTATTTATCGTCTCCAGTGTCATCACCACGATAGCTGCGATCGAGATCAAGTTGAGTCCTACCCAGACGAACTTGGCAACTGAGTAATCAAAGAGACCTACAAACAGACAAAATATTGCGGCTTGAGGAGGATAAAAGAAACCGCCATCCTCAAAGCCAGGAATTTCCTTGATTCCGGCTACACTTTTATTCAAAAGATCGAGCTTGTAGGGATTCAAACCCATCAACCAAGCACGTCCAGCAGCGTAAATCGTGGCACCGTCAAAATTGAGCGGGCTGTTGATATCTCTGCCAATCCCTATTATCCCAAAACAAATTAGAGATAATACGCTTAATCCGACTATACCTAAACCAAAGTTCCGCTTAAATGATTCTGTCATCAGCATATCTCCGAATTGGTTTAAAGTTTGAAGATGGAAAAAAAATACAAATTTTAACTTGATAATCTTGCAATTAAGTATATACTTAGGTTCATGTGTTATGCAAATTAATGAAAGTTAATCAAATAAATAGGGATGTAGCAGAAAATTTTGTATCAAAAAAAGCAATATTGGCAGTCTCAGCATTCGTGTCGCTCCGATCGCCCTTGAGACAGTTGGTTTGTTGGGTCTCCAAAAGTTAAACTTGGCGGTGTAGAGTTATCGATCGAACAGGTAAGCCCGTGCTAGACGAACAAGCGAAAAAGACCATCCTCCGCAAAATCCCTCATGGACTATACATCTGCGGTGTCAAAGACGGTGAAGAAGTCAACGGCTTCACCGCTAGCTGGGTGATGCAATCTTCCTTTACTCCTCCCTTAGTGGTGAACTGCGTCAAGCAAGACTCCAAATCCCACGCCATGATTAAAGCTAGTGGTGTCTTTGCTTTGAGTTTCCTGGAAGCAGGACAAAAAGAGTTAGCCCAAAAATTCTTTAAGCCCCAGCGCCGGGTAGGTAATAAATTTGAGGATGTAGAATTTTATGCCGGGGCCGAAACTGGTTGTCCGATTATTTCGGATTCTCTGGGTTATCTGGAGTGCAAGGTTGTGGGCGCTGTGGAACACGGCGATCATACGGTGTATGTGGGTGAAGTTGTGGCTGCGGGGGTTCACCGGGAGGGCGAACCGTTGCTGCTAGAAAGCACTGGCTGGAATTACGGCGGCTAGAAATTTGACAATTGGCAATTGACAATTGCCAGTTGTCAGTTGTCAGTTGTCAGTTGTCAGTTGTCAGTTGCCAGTTGCCAGTTGTTAGTTGTCAGTTGTTAGTTGTTAGTTGTCAGTTGTCAGTTGTTAGTTGTTAGTTGTCAGTTGTTAGTTGTTAGTTGTTAGTTGTTAGTTGTTAGTTGTTAGTTGTTAGTTGTCAGTTGTCAGTTGTTAGTTGTCAGTTGTTAGTTGTTAGTTGTTAGTTGTCAGTTGTTAGTTGTTAGTTGTTATAGCAATCCTAAATCATTCATGAGGATTTGTAGGGGTAGTGCCCCCGTGCCTACCCCAGCATCTAGGGGCAACCACGGGGGGATTGCCCCTACAACAATTACACAACTGATTTAGGATTGCTATAGTTGTCAGTTGTTAGTTGTTAGTTGTTAGTTAGTTGTTAGTTGTCAGTTGTTAGTTGTTAGTTGTCAGTTGTTAGTTGTCAGTTGTCAGTTGTTAGTTGTTGTTTGTTTAGGGTCATTTGTCTGTTGTGAGGCGAGTTAAAATCAATGAAAAATCGGCGACAATTTTGTCTGTATTTTTTAGTGTTAATATGGGGACGTGTACGAAAACACATTGGGTGTTCAGTTGAGAGTCAGCAAGGTGTTTTAATACTGCATAATAAAGGGCTTCACAAACAAATCTTCCGGCGTTATGACTAATTTTGATGGTGGGTAAATCACCAATTAAATCTTCAAGATTGACTGTTGTTTTCATAATTTCTTGGTCGGAGCAAGCGCAGGATTCTAGGGTTAATGTTTGGGAAATTTCTGCCATGCCACAGCAGACGATTAGATCTGGTTGGAGTTGGTTGATTTTGGCGATCGCCAAATTGGGCGCTTCCTGGAAATCTACTGGCAGTTTTCTCAAGAAACTCAGGGAGTAAGGCAAAGATTTAATCAGCGAAATTCTGCCTAATAAGTCGTCAGAAGAGTTGGATTTTTGATGAGGTTGCCAAGTGTCGAAGGATGTTAGCAAAATTTTGGTATTCATCAATAATTTTGGTAATATAGTTCCATTGATAATATAAGGCAAGTAAGTCAATGTCTGTCATTGCAGTAGTGGACTATGACATGGGCAATCTGCACTCGGTCTGTAAAGGCTTGGAAAATGTGGGTGCAGTGCCAAAAATTACGGACGATCCGGCTATGATTGACCAGGCTGATGCCGTAGTTTTACCGGGTGTGGGTTCCTTCGATCCGGCAATGCAGAATTTAAGAACCCGCGGATTGATAGAACCGATAATCAGTGCGATCGCATCGGGAAAACCTTTTTTAGGCATCTGTTTGGGTTTGCAAATCCTGTTTGAAAGTTCCGAAGAAGGTTTAGAACCGGGTTTGGGAGTGATTTCGGGAACTGTGCGACGGTTTAGTTCAGAGCCTGGGTTGACAATTCCGCACATGGGATGGAATCAATTGCAATTTGCTCAGGATTTGTCGCTGTGGCAAAATTTGCCTGCTGAACCTTGGGTTTATTTTGTGCATTCTTATTATGTCGATCCAGTCGATCCGAAAGTGCGATCGGCAATGGTGACTCACGGTAGTCAAAATGTGACGGCGGCGATCGCCAAAGATAATCTGATGGCTGTACAATTTCACCCGGAAAAGTCTTCGAGTACGGGATTGCAAATTTTGTCAAATTTTGTGATGCAGGTGAGGGAAAAAGTAGCTGCTTAAAGTCGATTAAAAACCCGGTTTCTTGAAGAAACCGGGTTTTTAGGAAAGCTGTACATTCTGAAGAATGGGAGTCTATAGTGACCGGGGGTGTCCATTTAGACATTTTAAAATCACTATCGATCGCGCTGTCACAGGAATATTTTTCCGCTTTGTATAAATGATCCCTTGAGATTCCACAAATTTCGGTTCGGCGGTGTCGAGAATGGCAATCCACTGCAAGCCCTGAAAGCGGGGAGGAATCACGAAATCGATCGCCTCCCAATAAGCATTGAAAAACAGCAAAAAACTATCATCAATAATCCGTTCGCCACGAGCATTTGGATAGGGAAGTTCTTCACCGTTGAGGAAAATTCCGATCGCCTTGGCGTGCCCTACTTTCCACTGTTCATCAGTCATTTCCCCGCCGTCGGGGTTGAACCAGGTAATATCGCTAACTTGAGAACCGTGAATCGCACGTCCTTGGAACCACTTACGGCGACGAAATATGGGATGTTCGCGCCGCAAGCCGGTTAACTGGCGCGTAAATTCGAGCAAGTCAGCATTTTTGTGCTGCAATCCCCAATCCACCCAAGAGATTTCGTTATCCTGACAATAGGCGTTGTTATTGCCGCCTTGACTTCGCCCCATTTCATCTCCAGCCACCAGCATGGGAACACCTTGAGACAACAGTAACGAAGTCAGGAAATTCCGCTGTTGGCGTTCTCGCAGCAACTGGACTTGGGGATCGTCGGTGTCGCCATCCCCAGCACAGGGGTCAAAACAGGGTGCAGATGCTCCTGCTTCTAGAGCTTGGGTGGCTGCAAATTCGATCGCCGTGCAGTTCCAGGCTCGATTGTAGTTTTCCCCATCCCGACTGTTTTCGCCATTGGCTTCGTTATGTTTGTGGTTGTAACTGACGAGATCCTTGAGCGTAAATCCATCGTGGGCGGTGATAAAGTTGATACTGGCATGGGGTCGCCGTCCGTTACTTTCGTAGAGGTCGGAACTCCCAGTAAAGCTATAGGCAAACTGAGACAGAGTTTCGTTGGTTCCCCGCCAAAAGTCCCGCATGGTATCGCGGTAGCGGCCGTTCCACTCGGACCACAGCAAGGGAAATTGACCAACTTGATAGCCACCCTCGCCGATATCCCAGGGTTCAGCGATTAACTTGACCTCGCACAAAACGGGGTCTTGGTGGATGATGTCAAAAAAGGCGGCAAAGGTATCGACGCGATCGGTTTCCCGCGCTAAAACCGTCGCCAAATCGAAGCGGAACCCATCGACGTGCATCTCCAACACCCAATAGCGCAAGCTGTCCATAATCAGCTTCAACACTTGGGGATGACAGACATTCAGGGAGTTGCCACAGCCACTATAATCCATATAGTAGCGGGGAGCGCCTTCGACGAGGCGGTAGTAAGCGGCATTGTCAAGGCCACGAAATGAGAGGGTTGGGCCCATGTGGTTGCCCTCTCCTGTGTGGTTGTAGACCACATCGATAATCACCTCAATTCCAGCAGCGTGTAAGGCTTTGACCATCTCCTTAAACTCATTCACCTGTTGACCGGTGTTGCCACTGGCGCTGTAGCCGGAGTAAGGCGCGAGATAGTTGATCGAATCGTAGCCCCAGTAGTTTCGCAATCCCTTGGCTTCGAGAAAGCCCGGACAGCCGATGAAGTGATGGACGGGGAGGAGTTCGACGGCGGTAATCCCCAAGGATTTAAGGTGGTCGATGGCGGCGGGATGGGCGAGTCCGGCGTAGGTTCCCTGCAAAGCTTCTGGAATGTCGGGATGGAGTTTAGTAAAGCCTTTGACGTGCATCTCGTAGATGACGGTTTTGTGCCACGCCAGTTGGGGGTGAGTGTCACCTTCCCAATCGAAGGATTCATCGATGACAACGGCTTTGGGGACTAAGTGAGAATCGTCTAAGGCACTATAGGATAGGTCTTCCTTTTCGTCGTCCCAGTCATAGCCGAAGATTTCCCGTCCGTGAACCACGTCTCCTGCGATCGCTTTAGCGTAGGGGTCGATCAACAGTTTGGCAGGGTTGAAGCGATGTCCCGCTGAGGGGTTGTAGGGGCCGTGAACGCGAAACCCGTACAATTGACCGGGTTTGATGCCAGGAATGTAGCAGTGCCAGATGAAGTTGTAGACTTCAGTCAGTGGCAGTCGAGTTTCCCAACCTTGTTCATCGAACAAGCACAATTCAACCCCTGTGGCATTTTCTGAAAACAGGCCAAAATTTGTGCCTTCGCCATCCCATTTTGAACCCAAGGGATAGGGTTTTCCGGGCCAAAGTTTTAAATCCATAGAATCCAAATCGTAATCCTCTCATACCACAATTAGAGCAATCTTGAGATGTGTAGTTGGGCGCAACGGCTGCAACTGCCCGATCCCAGATTTGTGCGTAGTAGTCCAGCTCTAGAGTGAATTTATATTTACTAGCATCATATCACTAACCTCCCGATGTTTACCTCGATCGCTCAAGGACTCAACTGCATGAATCTCAGACTTGTGACCAGTTCAGATGAGACTATCAAAATGTTTTGGGTGCGCTCAAATCAAATCAGCCAACCAATCCGCCAGCAGCATATCCCAAAATCTCTACCCCCATAATGCCATGAATTTTTGCCGATTTTTCGCGGAGATTATTGCTTGATGATTCTTGTTTTTGCTTCAAAAACTAGCGGAATATAGTTGAGATTCAACGCTTATGTGCTATAATTAAACTTACATTCAAACTTCTGTTTTCCCATCTAAAAAAACAGAATCTACTTTAAGATCGGAATTTTAAATGAGCTTGAGAATCTGTGGCAATCGCCAACTAAAAACCCTGCCCGGACTCGCAACTCGCCCCACACCTGCGCGAGTCAGAGAAGCTTTATTTAATATTTGGCAAGGGACGATCGCCGATTGCAGATGGCTTGATATTTGTACCGGTAGTGGCTCCATGGGTGCAGAAGCTTTGTGTCGCGGGGCTTTGAGTGTCACTGGGATTGAACAGTCGGCGAAAGCTTGTGCGATTATTCAGCAAAATTGGCAGCAAGTGGCAAAGTCATCCCAAGAATTTCACATCTTGCGGGGAAGTGCGACTGCGAAATTGGCGACTCTAGCCCGACACCAGTTCGATCGCATTTACTTCGATCCGCCCTACGCCAGCAACTTGTACGAGCCTGTCTTGAATGCGATCGCCAGCCAAGAAATGTTAGCACCCCATGGTGAAATAGCGATCGAACACAGTCGCCAGCGCGAGGCTGTCCCCATTTCCGGTCTCGAAATTTGTCGCCAAAAATTCTACGGCAATACAGCCTTAACCTTCTACACTCACAGTTGTTGAGCCATGCCAAGGGTAACTGTTGGTCTGGCGACACCGCTGGAGTGCAACTAAACTGGTATCCTAGAACCGGCCGAGCAACCTGAAAGTTTAATTAGATGGCGTATATTCACAAATAATCAAACTTTTGTCAGGGTAGTCAGGTTGCTGGAGCCATCCCAGAAATAAATCGACTTAACGCTGAAAAAAAAGACTTTCAGTTGTACCATAAACTGCAAAGTGTGAGTGTGAATATTCCTAAAGGAGTGAATATGGTTCAGACACCTTCGCGCCATCGCGGCAGCGAATTTCAGGCTGCTAACTCAGTACAGCCAGCCAAACGCCCAGAGACTATTTTGGTGGGAAACAACCTCCCCCTGCCAAATACCAAACTATTCGGCACAGACGGCATTCGTGGCAAAGTAGGAGAATTGCTGAATGCACCGCTAGCAATGCAAATTGGCTTCTGGGCAGGACAAGTTTTACGCCAAAATTCCCCCAACCAAGGCCCGGTGATTTTGGGCCAAGACAGCAGAAATTCCAGCGATATGCTGGCAATGGCACTGTCGGCGGGTTTGACAGCCGCTGGTTTAGAAGTCTGGAATTTGGGCCTGTGCCCTACTCCCTGCGTTGCCTATCTGGCAAGTGTTACCGAGTCCATGGGCGGAGTGATGATTTCCGCTTCCCACAATCCCCCAGAAGATAACGGTATTAAGTTTTTCGGTGCCAGTGGCACGAAGCTGTCTCAGCAGTTGCAAGAACAAATCGAAGCGGGCATCCGAGGGGCCAAGGTTCCCATTGCTAGCTTGACTTCCGGCTATCACCACCACCGCCCAGAGTTAGTTAAAGATTATGCCACTTCCTTGGAAGGTTCACTGCAAGGAGTGAATTTGCGCGGAATGCGGATCGTGTTGGATTTGGCTTGGGGGGCGGCCGCGCGCTTGGGTGAGGCGGTGTTCGCGCAAATGGGGGCCGATGTTATCTGTTTACACAACTCTCCTGATGGCGATCGCATTAATGTTAACTGCGGTTCTACTCATCTCGACAGTTTGCAAGCTGCTGTTTTAGAGCACAATGCTGATTTGGGATTTGCTTTTGATGGCGATGCCGATCGAGTTTTGGGTGTTGACAACCAAGGTCGATCGATTGATGGCGATTACATTCTTTATCTGTGGGGCAAGAATTTGCGGCAGCGCGAACAATTGCCAGAAAATTTAATTATTTCTACTGTAATGGCTAACCTCGGCTTTGAGCGAGCTTGGGAAGAATTGGGGGGCAAATTAATTAGAACTGCGGTGGGAGATCAGCACGTTCATGCTGAAATGGAGCGCACCGGTGCGATGTTGGGCGGCGAACAGTCGGGACACATTCTTTGCCCTCATTACGGTATCGGCGGCGATGGTTTGTTGACGGCTTTGCACATGGCTTCCCTGGTGCGGGAGTCTGGGGAATCCTTGGCACAATTGGTGGATGGCAGCTTTGAAACTTATCCCCAATTGTTGCGCAATGTCCGTGTGGACGATCGGGAAAAACGCCTGAAATGGCAGGAATGCGAGGCTTTGCAAGGAGCGATCGCCCGTGCTAAAACTGCAATGGGAGAAGAAGGACGGGTGCTCGTCCGCGCTTCTGGCACTGAACCTTTGATCCGAGTCATGGTGGAAGCTTCCAGCGCAGAATTGGCTAATTTTTGGACTGAAAATTTAGTTTTAGCAGTTCAGAAATACCACACTATTTGATGAAAATTGGGCATGGGGAATAGGGCATGGGGAATTGGTAATTGCTAATAATGTTCCTCTTCCCAGTGTACTTTCCCCATTTCTGATTTACATCAAATCGGTTAAATGATTCATAAAAAAACTTAAAATGATCATTTCTGTTGCCATCCCCACCTACAACCGCGAGCAAAGCCTGCGAGAGACGCTGGCTGATTTGATGGGGCAAGATTATCACAGTTTTGAAGTCTTAGTAATCGATCAAACTCCCATCCATGAATCCGAAACTCAAGTTTATTTAGAACAATTGGCTAATGCTGGTAGGATTCGCTGGTTTCGGGTAAATTGGGCTAATTTGCCTGGTGCTCGTAATTATGCGGTGCGGCGCGCCGTTGGAGATATTATTTTATTTATTGATGATGATGTACAGTTGCCGAAGGGTTTTTTGGCTGCTCATGCTAGTAACTATTTAGCCCAACCGGATATCGGATGTGTGGCGGGTAGGGTTTTTGACAGAATGAAATTGGGTGATTCTGGGGGTGATTTGGCGATCGAATATTTGCCACCAGAAGCGATGGATGCAGCGATTGGTTGGTATTTTATCGACTTGGTACATACTATACAACCACAGCAAGTGCTCTCGGCTAGAGGTTGCAATATGTCATTTCGCAGGGGGGTTTTTGCCGAGTGCGGTTTGAGCTTCGATGAACGGTTTGCAGGTAGTGCGGTGCGGGAAGAGTCGGATTTTTGCTTGAGATTGCGATCGACTGGTTTTAAAATTTGGTACGATCCCAATGCTTGTTTAGTTCATTTGGGAGAAGAAAGCGGCGGGTGTCACGACATAAGTACGCGATCGCTCGAATATCAAGTCACATTTTATCACAACCACTTCCTGATGGGATTGAAAAATTTAACAGTATTTCAATGCCTAAGATTTTTTGCCAAACTGTTTGACTGTCACGTTTTTGGCAATCCACCTTGCTATAAAAGTCGATCGCCCCTTAAAATCCTCAGCAGATTTGCATTTTACATTCTGGGTTTTCTCAGCGCTATCAACACGCTAATTCAGTCGATCGCCAGAGACGGACAAATCTACACCCATCAAGATAACATCAACGCTAAATAATTTTTATTCCCAATTCCCCAATTCGCCAATTCGCCAATTCCCCAATTCGCCAATTCCCCAATTCCCCAATTCCCCAATTCCCAATAAATGAGAATCCTCGTTGCCAGCCACACCTATATTGTTGACATCAATCGGGCAAAATTCAAGATTTTAGCAAACCTTGAACCTGCCATCGAAGTAACAGTTATAGTACCGCAACGCTGGAAACCAGGAGGCGTACAAAATAAAACCATAGAAAGTGAATTTTATCAAGAAGGTTCATTTAAAGTAGTACCAATTTATAACTTTAGTCAAAACAATCAAGGCTTACTCACATTTGGCAAAGATTTAATTAAGGTTTTACAGGAATTTAAACCGCAGATTATCCAAGTCGAACAAGGTTCAAAATCCCTAGCCTATGCCCAGTTAATATTACTAAATAATTTGCTCAATCTCAAAGCAAAAAATATCTTATTTACCTGGTGGAACTTATCCTATGAATTGAAATGGCCTATTTCCCTGTTAGAAAATTGCAATCTGCAAAACACCGATGGAATTATTGCCGGCAACCTAGACGGGGCTAAAATATTGCGCCAGCGGGGCTACACAGGTGCACTGCAAGTAATGCCACAACTGGGAGTAGATGAAACTTTTTTTTATCCCACTTCTAAAGATGCTGATTTATCGCGAAAATTAGGGATTCAACCTACAGATTTTGTTGTAGGCTATGTAGGGCGGTTTGTCGAAGAAAAAGGATTGTTAACGTTGGCGACAGCTTTAGCAGGCTTGAAAAAATACCCTTGGAAATGGCTGTTAGTAGGGCAAGGAAAATTGCGATCGCAAATTACCGAAAAATCTCTTGAATTGGGCATCAGCGACAAAATAATCTGGGTAGAAAGCGTTTCCCATGAAGCTGTACCCCCATACATTAACTTGATGGATTGTTTAGTATTGCCATCCCAAACAAGTTATAAATTCAAAACTTTAACAACAGTAGGTTGGAAAGAACAATTTGGCCATGTTTTAATCGAAGCCATGGCTTGTCAAGTTCCGGTAATCGGTTCCGACTGCGGCGAAATTCCCCACGTTATGGGAGATGCAGGCTTAGTATTTCCTGAAGGAAATGTAGAGAAATTGCAAGAGTGTTTGCATCAATTAATGGAGCAGCCGGAGTTGCTTGCAGATTTGGCTAAACGCGGTTACGATCGAGTCATGAATAGTTATACAAACAAAGCTTTAGCTCAACATTTATTAGATTTTTACCAAAAGTTAGTTACCTCAGATTAAAGAATAACTAACAACTAATAACCAATAACTAATGACTAACAATTGGAATTTTAATGATAAATTCAGTTCCTTTGCCGAGAGCGGAAATACAATTGATTTCACCTTGGTGTTTTTCTACAATAATTGAATGGGAAATCGCCAAACCCATCCCAGTCCCAGAACCGATCGCCTTTGTAGTATAGAATGGGTCAAATATCCGCTGCTTGACTCTATCTGTCATCCCTACACCGTTGTCAGCAATTGCGATCTCCACCAAATTACCTTCTACCTGTGTACAAATGTGGATGATTCCCGGATTTTGGCTCTGTTCTTCTACAGCATCGATCGCATTAGCTATTATATTCATAAACACCTGATTTAACAATCCGGCGTAGCAATCTACCAGCGGTAATTCTCCGTATTGTTTAATAACTTGAATTATAGGGCGATGGTACTCCCTACCCGCTACGCTAACGGGCTGAGCTTTCAGTCGGTGTTCCAAAATCATCAAAGTGCTGTCGATGCCTTCGTGCAGGTTGACACTTTTCATGTCAGATTCATCGAGACGAGAGAAATTCCGCAAGCTGCGCACAATATCCCGAATGCGAGTCGCTCCTACCTTCATCGAAGATAGCATTTTCGGCAAGTCTTCTAGCAAAAAATCTAGTTCTAAACTATCGATTTGATCCTGAATCGCTGGCGGTGGTTCAGGAAATTCCTCTCGATACATTTGCAGTAGTCTCATGAGATTTGTGGTGTATTCTTCTGTGTAGGTAAGATTGCCAAAAATAAAACTGATCGGGTTATTTATTTCGTGAGCAATGCCTGCTACCATTTGACCCAGACTTGACATTTTTTCGGCTTGAATGAGCTGAGTTTGAGCTTGCTGGAGTTTGTACAAAGCCCTTTCTATTTTAGTTGCTTGTTCTCGCGCAATTCGCGCTGAATCGAGACTTTGAGTGTAAAGTTCTGCTTGGTTAATCGCAATAGTTAATTGATTCCCGACTGCGACTAACAGTTCCACTTCCTCGTCACTCCAGCACCGCGTGATACCCGAAGTAGCGCAGCAAATTAGACCAATTCGACTCGAAGGTGTCTGAATCGGAATGTCTAACAGAGAATTGAATCCGATAGACAGGAAAAAATCCCGTTCTACCCCATCATTAACAGCCTCAAAATCGTCGATGCGAATAATTTCCAAATTGGCAATTAGTGCCGCGTGAGAACCTGTCATCGCAGTAGGATATAAACCTAACAGCGAGGGCAAATCAGGATTTTTGGCCTCGTATGTTACATTCCAAACAGGCTGTTCTGCGTCCGGCTGATACCAAATAAATAGACATCTATCGACTTGCAGCAAATCGCGAATCTGGTGTACTGTTGTTCCTAAAATAGTATCTAAATCCAGAGAAGCACGAATTTGACTCGCTAGTTGATTCACCAGTTTTTCCTGCTCAGCTAATTTGCGGAATCTCGCTTCTGACTCTTGCAATTTTCTTTGATATTCTTTTTGTTCCGTAACATCCAAACCCAAGCCAATCAACCCGATCGCACTGCCGGTGTCATCTTTTATTTTAGTTTTGATTATCTCTAAATGGTGTAATTCTCCATCAGCCAGTTGCAAAATTTCTTCACAATAAAATGAACAATCTTGACTCCATGCTTGCACATCAGATGCCATGCAGTTAGCCGATTCCTCTACTCCCAAAACTTCGGAATAGTGAGATGCAGCCAAAAATTTTGATTCAGGAATAGCCACATCTTCACAGAACGTTTTGTTAACTAACAACATCCGGCCGCTAGTATTCGTCATCCATACCCAGATGGGAGCATTATCAATAATTCCCCTCAAAGTTTGCTGTTGTTTCCCTAGAGCCACTTCGGTTTGTTTGCGTTTAATTCCCAGGGCGATGGTATCGGCTATGGATGGTAAAGCAATCTGCGTTGATTCCTTCAATTGTTGGCGACAAAACATCGCAATTACTCCTACTAATTGATTGTCAACAATCAGCGGATATCCGGCAAAAGCGACCAGTCCCTCTCGCGAAGCCCATTCTTTGTCCATGATATGGGGATGGGGATCTTCTAAAACAGCATTAGTCAGGTGGGGTTTTAGCTCTTGGGCTATTAAACCAATCTTAAATTCCCCCACAGGAATGCGACTGTGAGCACCATCTATGTGAGTATAAATCCCCCCACTTGCTTGTAGTTCCAATATATTATCATCTGGATTTAAAGTCCAAATCCGAGCAAAAGCAGCATCCAAATGGTCTACAACTGCATCGCAGCACTTTTGCAAGGTTGCAGCCAAAGTGGGATTTTGAGTGAGAGCAATTCCTACCTCTGCTGTGAATACAGACAGTTTTAATTGTGCTTCTAAAGATTGTTCTGCTTTTTTGCGATCGCTAATATCGGTGCAACTACCTACAATGCGATAAATTTGCCCCGATTTGTCCCGCAGCGGAGTCAGGTTTGTCATCAAACACACTTCTTTACCCTCGAAATTAGCGATCGCTTCGTAGGAAATTGAACTCTGTTTTTGGAGACATTCTCTGAGTTTTGTCCGAAAAAACGTTCCTATAGCTGTTCCAAACAGTTCTTGTGGAGTTTTACCCCACGCTTCCTCGGTGCTGATTCCACCCAGTAACTCGGCTGCTGGATTTAATCCGACGTAGCGAAACTCTCCGTCTTCCCCGACATCTACTACGAAAATGATGTAGTCCACACCGTCGTAAATGCTACGCAAAAATTCTGCTTTCTGTCGTAGTTGTTCTTCTGCAGTTTTGCGATCGGTAATAGGGCGAGTAACTCCTAGGATACCAATTATATTTCCTTCTTGGTCTCGCCACGGACTTTTAGTTGCTAGATATGTCTCCAGGTTCCCGTGAATGTCTTCTACTACTTCTTCGACGGTTTCCTCAATACCAGATTGGATAACTCGTCGGTCTATCTCTAAAAGTTTAGTAACTATTTTTTCGGAAAATAAATCAGTATCTTTTTTGCCTAGAATCTCTGTTTTTGACTTGCCAAAAAAAGCAGCAGTTTTCGAGTTAATCGAGACATACTCACCCTGAGTATCCTTGACAAAAATCAAGTCTTCCGTCCTGTCAAGTATACTTTCTAAAATAGAATTTCCTAGGGATTGGCATCCGGTAATGTCACGACCGACAGCATAGATTAATTCCTCTTCTCTAACAGAATTAATAGTCCAGGATATCGACTTATAAGAACCATCTTTGCATCTATAGCGGTTTTCCAATTTCTGAGAACTATTACTATCAGCTAGACTAGCAATTTTTTGACAAGTAATTTTTAGTTCTTTTGGATGTACAAACTCAATGAATTCTTTAGCTAAAAGTTCTGATTCGGAATAGCCTAGTAAGTTGGTCGTTGTGGCATTAACGAGTTTAAAATAACCGTCGAAACCAATCACGCATAGCATATCTAACGAAAAGTTAAAAAAGCGATTTTTGGCATTTATTTCATTTAACACGCGCTTTTCTTTCAGATTTTCTGTAGGAGTTAGTCCCCCTGAATCCGCCGAAAAGAACATCTTAGCTGCGGCGGACACTGCTAAAAAATGAATTGCTAGTTTACTTTGATAGAAGTTATGCAGGTTGGCTGTTATGCTAAACAATTTTGATAATAATTGTAGAATTATCCCCATTGAAAATAAACTAGGAATGCTATTTTTCATACTATTCCTCTAAATTTAGGTTAGTTATTGTGGATTGATAAACGTTTAAATCTAGATCTAAAATTACAATTCAGCAATTACCTGTTATTTATTATCTCCACCCAAGGAGTACCTCATGTTACTGACAAAAGCTATCTATCAAAATTTAATTCCTTTTTTATAATGGCACTAACTCTAGGAGATCTGCATTAGACATTTGGCGTAATATTGGCGTAATGTTGGCCTAATTCTTGTAATCAGTGGGATTGAATTAGATTGAATTAATGCTATTCACAAAAAATGAAGAAAAAATGAAGGTGTGGTTATGATTTATGAAGAAACAATGAAGAAGGACAATCTCAGGCTTTTATATATTAAGACTTGTCACAAATCTGCTGTGCAACTCCCATGTTATAAATCAGGGGTTTTGAGAATCATCGGTTGACGAGAAAGAGGAAGAAGCAGTAGCAGACAAAGCAGCCTTGCGCCCTAATTGCTGTTCCCGAATTCGCTCCAAATTTCCCGTCGGAATAGCAGCAATCAGTTGGCGGGTGTAAACTTGCTGCGGCTGGCGGTAAATGCGCTCTGCTGTGCCAATTTCTTCGATTTTACCCTTGTTCATGACGATCGCCCGATCGCTCATAAACTTTACAACACTTAAATCATGAGAAATAAAAATATAAGTTAATCCAAACTCTGTCTGTAACTCCTTCAATAAATTTAAAACTTGGGCTTGTACCGAAACATCCAAGGCCGAAACCGACTCATCACAAATAATAAACTTAGGATTTAAAGCCAAAGCCCTAGCAATACAAATACGCTGGCGTTGACCCCCAGAAAACTCGTGGGGATAGCGCCCCATGAAATTAGGATTCAAACCAACTCTCTCTAATAAATAAGCGGCGCGATCGCGCTGTTCCTGCTGATTTTTACCAACGCTATGAATCACCATCGGTTCCATCACCGCCGCCCCAACATTCAGCCGCGGATCGAGAGAACTAAAAGGGTCTTGAAAAATAATTTGCAAATCCCTGCGCAACCAGCGCAACTTGCGGGCATACTCTTTCTGTATCCGATAATTAGCCATCCATCGCCATTGAGAAATATTGTAAGCAGGAGGCGTAATTTCTTGACCTTCAAAAAAAACTTGACCGCTAGAAATCGGAATTAATTGTAACAAAGCTCTAGCCAAAGTAGATTTTCCACAACCAGATTCGCCTACTAAACCCAAAGTTTCCCCTGGATAAACCTCAAAAGAAATATCATTCACCGCCATAAACAAGCGCTTAGTTTCCCCAAATATACCAGGCACGGGGAAACCCACTTTCAAGTTATTTACAGTCAATAAAGGAGCGCTAAGATTAGGTAGCCGTGGTGCTTTTCCCGTGGCAAAAGCGGACAATCCGCCGCTGCTATCACCATCTAAATCGATATTTTTTTCCACAATTACTAACTCACCGCTAGCGTTAGTGGTGACATCCATAAAATCCGAAACTGTGGGTAAACGGCGCAATTGCTTTTCCAGAGTTGGGCGACAAGCTAATAGACCTTTTGTGTAAGGATGTTGGGGATTGCTAAAAATTTGTTCGATCGCCTCGCATTCCACAATTTTACCTCGATACATCACCGCCACCACATCAGCAATTTCAGCAATGACGCTCAAGTCGTGGGTAATAAAAATCATGGCCATACCTCTAGAGTCGCGCAACTCCCGCAGCAAAGCCAAGATAGTTGCTTGTACGGTGACATCTAAAGCGGTGGTAGGTTCATCTGCAATTAATAAAGTGGGATTGCAAGAAATCCCCATTGCAATCATCACCCGCTGGATTTGGCCTCCCGATAGTTCGTGGGGATAGCGATCGAGCATAGCCTGTTTTTGAGCGTTGATGAGCTGCATCAAATCGCGGCCTCCCGTCATTCCCTCTGGCCCCTCTGGGGAGGAATCCTGCTGTCTCCTGGCCAAACATTGCTGCTTGAGTTCCCCATCATCGGGTAGTAGCTTCACCTCTTGCAGCAGAGAAGCGGCCTTGCGTCGTGCGACGATTGGAGATAGCTGTTGGTGCAGACAAATCGCTTCCGTCAGTTGAAACCCGATGGTGTAAACGGGGTTGAGCGAACTCATTGGTTCTTGAAAAATGGTCGCAATTTGGCTGCCGCGGTATATTTGTTTTTCCTGGGAGTGCATTTCCAGTAGATTCACTGGCTGTTTCTGAGTGCCGTCTGTGCTTGAAGAGAACCAAATTTCCCCCGAAATTTGAGTTGATACATTGGGCAGTAAACCCATAATAGCTAGGGAAGTGACGGATTTTCCTGACCCGGATTCTCCCACGATTCCCAAGGTTTGGCCTCGCTTCACGTCAAAGGAAATGCCGTCAACTGCTTTGACTGTTGCAGGCCCATCGCCTGCATCGGCAGAGTCAAATTCAACCCGCAGGTTGCGAACTTCTAGGACGGTTTCACTCATGGGTGTATGGCAAGAGTTCAGGGGATGTTAGGTGGATTGTAGCAGAATCTTAGGTTTGTTAAATCTCGATCGCAGGTTTTCGGGCCTGTTCGACAAACAAGGAATTTAGGCGATCGCCTTAACTATGTGTCATTTATTACTTTCAGTATCGCGATCTACTTGTTCTTTCTGAGATTCCGGCGCTGGTTTTTGTTTATTTTGCGATTTTTTAGTTTTCTCTAAGGCCTCGGCGTAGGACCAAGCCATGCTTACCAAAAAAGCTTTGGCCATACCGTCCACATTGTTTAAATCCCGGTTTTCCGGCGATTCAGCTTTATCATTGCCATCCTTGGTCATATTTTTGTCAGCTCCTGGGAAAGTTTTGCTAGGGACTTTTTGCTGCGTGCGATCGAACCAAACAACTTGTAATTTTTATTACTTTTGCTGGCTAATTATTTTTAAGAGTAATACCCGAACTCATCATATCATAAACTGGTTTAGCGATCGATAAATTAGAAAGAAACTTGAACTTGGCTAGTTACCCGTAGCACGGACTCCTGTTGAAAATTGTCCTTATAGGTTTTAATGATTTTCTGGATATAACGCTCTTTTTCAGGAATATTTTCATAAATCAAAATAACTATTTTCGATTTTTCTCGAATCAGAATTCCCGAACTATTGAGAAACTGCCCATCAGCGTTTAATACGGTTAGTCCTTCCCGAAAGTGAGGGGTGATAACTACATTGACAAACTCTTGCCATTCTGATTCAGAAATCATCTCTCCTCCGGGTTTAGTTAAGCCAAAATATAATTCATCTTTGAGCAGAGTGGTTGGCTTGGCACTAGCATCCGCCGTTTTGGAGAGTTGAGCACGGGTAATTGTCGGGGAAACAATAGGAAAAATGAACAGCAGGGAAGCTAGGAAAATAAGGGGGAAATTTTTCTTCATAAATCTTCATATTTGTTAAACTAATAGGAATCGATCGCCCCAAAAGACTCTATGGGGAACAGGCTAGATTTGAATTTAAAATGATTTGGCAAAATTCAAAAATCAGGAAGTCTATTCCCAGTCTTGACATCAAACCAATGTATCAACCGAGGCGGAAAAACTAGCTCCACCATATTAGAAGACCACTGACGGTCTCCCGGTAGCAAAGCGCGCACTGTCAATGACTCCAAACCTTTCACTCGAATGCTAATTAGGTTTTGCATTCCCAAGTTTTCCACTAAATAAACCTCACCTTTAATAGTTGTCTCTCCAGAGTCAGTCCCATCCACAAAACAGACATTTTCGGGGCGAATTCCCAACACAATTTCAGGAGGCACTGTCGGCAAATCCGGCAAAGTAACTCCAACATCACCAAATATAGCAAAATTGCCTTGACATTTAAGCACAAACAAATTCATTTGTGGGCTACCCACAAAACCCGCTACAAATTGATTGGCGGGACGAGTATAAATCAGGTGTGGTGGGTCTAATTGCTGGATGCTACCCTTGTGGACAACTGCGACTTTGGTAGAAAGCGTCATCGCTTCTGTTTGGTCATGAGTAACATAAACTACAGGAGCTTTTTGGGAAGCAAATAATTGTTTAAGTTCCGCCCTGACTTTTTCGCGCAATAAAGCATCGAGATTGCTTAAAGGTTCGTCTAGCAAAAACACCGCCGGCTGGCGGACTAAAGCGCGTCCCAGGGCGACTCGCTGTCGCTGTCCTCCTGATAGTTTACCTGGTTTGCGATCGAGTAATTCTGTCAATCCCAGGGATGCTGCAACTTCCGTCACTAATCTGTGGATTTCGGTAGAGGAGGTTTTACGAATTTTGAGGCTCGATGCCATATTTTCGTATACTGTCATGTGCGGGTACAGCGCGTAACTTTGAAATACCATGGCAATATCCCGATCGCCTGGTCTAAGATAAGTGACATTGCGATCGCCAATTCTAATCTCGCCCCTAGTCGGCTGTTCCAATCCTGCAATTAACCGCAAAGTCGTGGATTTTCCGCACCCCGAAGGCCCAAGTAATGTCAGAAATTCTCCTTCGCTGACATCTAAACTAATGTCTTTGACGGGAACAACTTGAGGGCTGTAGGTTTTATTGAGGTTTTTTAGTTGGAGTTTTGCCATCATTTTTAATTGATATACGAACCGCGAAGGCGCGAAGGACGCGAAGGAAGAAGGAAGAAGTAAGAGTTGATAAGTGATTTGAGCCTAATTCAAAGTTCAAAACTATCCTTTTACTGCACCGGCTGTTAAACCTTGAACGATGCGCCTCTGGAACACTAAAACTAGGATAACTAAGGGTAAAGTACCCAAAACAGTAGCGGCGGCGATCGGACCATAGGGAATCTCAAATACCGAGACACCACTGAGTTGAGCCGTTGCTACAGGAATAGTTTTCAGAGATTCGCGAGTCATAAATGTTAGTGCAAAAATAAACTCATTCCAAGCAGAAATAAACGTCAAAATTCCCGTGGTTACTAAAGCGGGAAAAGTCATCGGCAGCACAATCTGCCACAGCATTTCAACGGTATTGTATCCATCCACCTTAGCTGCATCTTCCAAATCTTTTGGTAACTGCTGAAAAAAACTTCGCATCACTAAGATAGTCAGGGGTAAATTGAGCGCTGTGTAAGGAATAATTAATGCTAAATAATTATTTCCCAAATTTAACGCCTTCACAATTTCCAACAGTCCCAAAAATAGCAAAACCGCAGGAAATAGCGTCACTATCGTAATAGTCGCCAGCATAATTCTCTCGCCCCACAGTCGCAATCTTGCCAAAGCATAAGCGGCAGGTGCTCCTACAGCCAAGCACAAGAGTGTAGAAGTAATGGACACAAAAGCGCTATTTAAAATGTAAAGTCCAAAAGGTCGGCGGCGGAATAAAGACAGGTAATGCTCGAAGGTAATTCGCTTGGGAATGTAGACATTGGGAATAGCAGAAATATCTGCATTTACCTTGAAAGAAGTCAGCACCTGCCAGATAATCGGTGCGAGAAAATATGCCGCAATTAACAGCGCTGATATGGGGACAATTAATTGCTGGATGTGAAAAGGTTTTTGGGTAGGTTGTTCGCGGGCTATGGACATAATTTAATTTCCTCCGGCTGCATTGACACGGGATCTCGATAACCAGTAAACTGCGATCGCAACTGCTGCTACTAACAACAAAAAAGTACACACCACCAACGCCGCCCCATAACCAAAGTCTAAATACCTCATTACCGTGCTGTAAATGTAGATAGAAACGGTTTCAGTTCCCCCGGCTGGCCCTCCTCCCGTCATCACCTGAATCAAGTCAAAAATGCCGAAAGACTGAGCAAATCGAAACAACAAAGCAATCACAATTTGGGGCATCAGCAGCGGCAAGGTAACTTGACGAAAACTCTGCCAGCTACTAGCACCATCAATGGCATGAGCTTCATACAAATCCGCCGGAATTGATTGCAATCCAGCTAATAAAAGCAAACTGACAAACGGCGTAGTTTTCCAGACATCTGCTGTAATCACTGCCATCATTGCTAAAGTTGGATCTCCCAGCCAACTAATGCTTGTTTGAATCAATCCCAAACGGATCAAAAAGTCGTTAACTACGCCGTATTGATCGTTAAAAACCCATGCCCAAGCTACTCCCATTAACGCCGTAGGCAGTGCCCAAGGTAGCAGAGAAATTGTGCGCACAATTCCGCGCCCAGGGAAAGATTGATTTAATACTAAGGCAATGCCCATACCCAGAATTAATTCCACCACTACAGAAACAACAGTAAATACTGTGGTGTTGCTCAAAGTTTGCCAAAAACGTCCATCGCCTAACATACGATGGTAATTAGCAAAACCGGAAAAAACCAGTTTGAGTTCAGTACCGAGGTTTTGGGTGAATAAACTTAACCAAAAAGCGCGTAATATTGGGTAAGCAAATACTAGCAGCAAAATTATTAAAGCTGGTGCTACTAATATCCATCCGGTTCTTTGTTCGCGCTGTCGCATTATGTCTGATTTCATGTTGTTTATTTTTAATTGATTTTTGGGCCCGCTATCGGCCAGGGAAGTAACTTCTTCCTGAATTCCCGCCTTGGGGAGGCGACGTCTTCCTGAATTCCCCCCTTGGGGGGGGTAGGGGGGGGTAGGGGTCTAGGGCCCGCTATCGGCCAGGGAAGTAACTTCTTCCTTCTACTGAGCTTGTTTAAAACTGCCTAATAAATTGCGAGTTTCACTAGCAGCAGTTGTCATCGCTTTTTCTGAAGTCATTTTTCCGGTAAAAGCTGCACTCAAATATCTTTGCAAAATATCTGAAGCTTGAGCATATTGAGCGATAGCAGGACGCAAAGCTGATTTTTCTACTACTTTTAAAAGCTGCGGGTAGTGGGGATATTGGGTGACAATTTTTGGATCTAAAAACAGAGATTTGTAACTGGGAACTAACCCGGTTTCTAAAATAAATTTGCGCTGGGTTTCCTCGCTAGTAAGGTATTGAATGGCTCTCCATGCTTGCTGTGGATGTTTTGAGGTCTTGGCTATTCCCCAGCCCCAGCCACCCAAACAGGAACCGCCTTGTTTACCGACACTGCTGAGCATTGGTGCGATCGCAATTTTGTCTTTAACTTTCGATCCTGCCGTATTCGCTAGCCTCCAAACATAGGGCCAGTTTCGCAAGAAAAGCGATTTACCGCTTTGAAACAATAGCCTGGTTTCTTCTTCGCCGTAGGTGCTGACACCAGCAGGAGAAATCCCAGAGGCGATCGTACTTTTGAGAAATTCAACAGCTTTAATTGCCTCCGGTTTATCTAGCCCCACTTCAAAGGTGTCAGGGTTGGCCCAGAAGCCGCCAAAGCCAGCGAGTACCTCGACAAACATCGCAGATACTCCCTCATATTGTTTGCCTTGCCACAGATAACCCCAGGTGGTTTTTCCCTGTTTTTGCAAGTTTTGAGAGATACTAAACATCTCTTCAAAAGTTTGGGGCGGTTTAATTCCAGCGTGTTCTAAAATGTCTTTGCGGTAATAGAACATTCCGGCATCGGAAGCGTGGGGAATCCGGTAAAGTTTGCCTCGATACCGCCCGCCTTCGACGTTACCTTTGATAAATTTTGAAAGTTGTTGGGGAGAAATTTTGTTTGTTAAATCGAGCATCCATCCGGCGGCGGCAAATTTGGGAACCCAGACAATATCCATGTTGATGATGTCGTAGGGCGAATCGCCTAACAAAAAGGCAGATGTGTAAAGATTTTCTACGAGGTTGCTATCAAATGGCCCTTCGATGAGGTTGATGCGAATGTCGGGGTTTTTTTGTTCAAATTCTTGGATGAAGGGTTTCCAGTTCACAATGTCTTGCCCCTGCATTAACATTGTCAGCACTACTGGCTGCTGGGTGCGGGCTGGGAGGATAAATAGGAACAAGACGGCGGCTAGGGCGATCGCGAATAATGCTAAAAAAGCCGATCGCTTTTGTCGCCGAAACGAAGGGGGAGAGTTGATTTTTTGCATGAGGTTTTGAAAAATAGAATTGGGCGATTCCTATTTCTCTCATAACTCGCTTTCTCTTGTTTCGCGGGATTTAGCGAATTTGTGTAATAAAAATTTAAGTTAACTTAAGCTTACTTAATAATGCAGCATTGCAGAGTGCAAAATAGGATTTAAGTAGCTGTTTTGGGAGTTAAATTGACATCTATCTACAGATAGATATTGAAATAATTGTCATAGCCTTTCTAAATACAAAAAACACCGCTCCTCTAAATGGGAGAACGGTGCATAGGGGGTGTTATGGGTTGTTGTCTGGGATTAACCCTAACAAATCAGTTTTGTCCTCTGGCAAGGCCTTGTGATGGTTCAGAAATTGGCACAAACCTGTGCGATCGCCCCATCGATCGTGGTTATTGACCCAACCACTCAACCACAGCATCTTCCTTGGTATTGGTGTTCCGTTGAGGGGTTTCGCGCTCGAATTTCATGTGGACGGCGCGGTTTTGTTCGCCATCGGCGGCTACTGCAAAAATCGGATAGTCGATCGAGCCATCTTGGAAAGACATCTGGAAGCGGAAAGTGCCATCAGCATTCAGCTTGATCTGTTGTCCGCCAATGTATACAGTCGCGTCAGGTTCCGTAGCACCATAGACGATCAGTTCCGCATCAGCAACCAACCAGAACTGACGGGGGCGCATCGGTGCTGCGAAGCCAACTCCAGACATACCAGCACCGGACATGGTGAGGCCAGACATACCCACACCGGACATGGTGAGGCCAGACATACCAGCACCGGACATGGTGAGGCCAGACATACCAGCACCGGACATGGTGAGAGCCGACATACCAGCACCGGACATGGTGAGAGCGGACATGGCCGGGGCTGCCCACATACCCACACCGGAGGGGAAAACGTAGGAACTTAAAGCTTGTTCGTGGATGCCCACTTGCTGAACCGAACCTGCGACGTGCTGCATCGATCCGAAGACAGAACCTGCGACGCGCAAGGATTCCGCCGATTCTGCCATACCAAAGATTTGCTGGTAAATGCCGTTACCGTTGCTGTAAGCGGCGGCTGTTGCTGTGGCCATTTTCTTGGCCGGAGGAACCAGTTCGGCGAAGGTTTTGCCGCGCAAGTCTTCTTCCCAGTCCAGGGTGATGAATTGGTCTTCGATCCAGTCACTCGGATAGACTGGCGGGACGCGGACTTGGGCCGATCGCGCTAATACCAACCAACGGCCGTCGGCGCAGCGGTAGCCGATGTCGATCGCATAATCCCGATCGCTAACGGGGATTGGGACGTACCATTCGCGGGCTAGTTCGTCGCAAGGATATTCTTGGATGCTGTGCGGGCTTTGAGTTTCGAGGTTAACATCTGTGACGTCGTAGATCCGCAGGGCCAGTTGCTGTCCACCTAGACGCCGCATTTCTTGTTTGCGATCGTTGGAAATATCCCAGTAGGTATAAGCCCATTCGGGGTCTCGTGGCATCAAAACAACCCGACTTTCGCCGTACCCGTTGGGCAAATCTGCTAAACCTTCATCGACAGAGGAAAGAGAACCACCTGTCCGATCTTCTTGACCTAGTTCAAATTTTGTTGCTTCCACTGCTTCTTGCGCCTCTAATTTACGAGATGGACTGTATGAAAATTTGGTACGCTGAATTTCTTGAATTGATGCCAGAAGTTGCGATTTCCGCATCCGGCTGTAGCGGGAGACTCCACATTCGCTAGCTACTTTGCGTAGTTGCCGCAAAGTCATCTCTTCTAATGGTGGGCGTTCTTTTGCCATAAATTTTTTCTCCACTAATTTTGGATGGCGGGTTAGGTTTTCCGGTAACATACAATAAATATGTTGACTTTTTGAGGTAGAAACTCTTGATAACAGCAAATATGCTTGAGCTTCCAAACCTCTCCAACCTTTGAAGCCTTGCTTGTTTTCACTTAGTTAAGTCGCCCATATGGAGGCTATAACTTGTTGGCTTCCGCGCGCTACATCCGGTCTAGCTAAAGGTTTTCCCTCGATTTTTACTCGACAAAATCGATGAGAGTGAGTGCGATCGATGCTACTACCAATGCTATTGATCGCAGCTCGGACGCTCTTTGACTCGCAGAAATGGTTATTCACAGCATTTCTTTGGGATCGCTTTGTCATGGTTTAATAATGCAGACAATTTACGGTCTGGTCAAGGGGTTGTTCGCTTCAATCATGGGTACTTATACGCATTTTCGTGATTTTGGGGATCAATATGTCATGAAATCTTGACATACTTTAGTTTAGGGGATCGGTCTTGAGGTAAATGTTAGGATTTGACGACATATTTGTGGTTGGGGGCGATCGGGTGGCCAGAAACCGGGTTTTTTTCCAGAACATTTCGTTAGAGTCCACAAAAACCGCAAAAACCCGGTTTCTTTAGTAACGATTATTGAGTTTTGTCAGCGTTGGCAAATTCTTGAATTATTCGTTGGCTTGCTCATACTATATGCTACTATAGTATATAGTAGCATGATTAAATCAAAGGTAGAAGATACAATGTCTATAGAATTAAAAGAAAAAGACATCGTGGGTGGAAAACGCAAGCGGGAGTTGATAGCGGTATACATCCCCAAAGAAAAGAAAGTCGCTTTAGAGGCGTGGGCCACCTCAGAAGAGCGATCGGTTTCTTGGATAGTCGCCAAGCTGATCGATCAAGCACTTGACTCCCGTCAACAGCAGCAGGAAGGTTCGGACAATGACAAATAACCCACTTAACTATCTCGAAGATCCTGAAGATGAAATCCAGCGTATGGGGAACCCTCAAACCGAATCCGTTATAGCAGGAACCAGAAAAAAAGCAGTTGAACGTTGCTTAGAAGAAGCAAAAGGACGGAATTTACTCGCAGTTCAACACTTTCAGAAAAACATTTGGCAGTGTATTTTCCCAGGAGGCGAAGATGAAAACTAAAGGTACAATTGTTTGGGACTATAAACAAGGTTGGAATTCTCCAGAACTAGAAGTTCCAGCAACAGGTAAAATTGCTATTTTTGTCGATTACCCAGATGACGACTTAAGTATGCCCATCATCGAACTCGAAGTAGAGGAACTTTTGTCAAGTTTAGGCTATGTTGGTGAGGGTCGCTACATTGGAGAAAACGATCGCCTCAAACCCTGCGATACAAAAACTGTCACTTATGTAGAAACATTCTCTATTGAAGAGTTGAGCCATCATCTCAGAATACTGAATCAAACCATCATTCCGAGGGAATGGTTTTATATCTTAAATTCAGAGGGAAATATTATTCATCTTCAAAAGGCGATCGTTCCAGCATAACCGCTCCGCTTGGGAATTACGCACGAGTGGCCAGAAACCTGGTTTTTGCGAGAAAACTTCGTCATAACACGCAGAAACGCATAAAAACCCGGTTTCTTTGGTCTGAGTGGGTAAGTCCTGAGAATGGATATGTCTTTGGGAAAATGATAAACTTGAAAACATCCGGCTGAGGCTGTCGGAGGACTGAAGGTGAAAAGCATTAATCACATTTTACGGAGTCAGACTTAAATGATCGTACTTACATCAGAACAAATTGCACAATATCGCTCTGAATTGGCGAGTGATCCAGAGGCATTAGCTGCGCTTGATGAAGTAGAAGCTTGTGATAACAGTTTAGAAGATGCAGCAGAAGTGTTAGCCATTAAGTCTGGATACACAAGATCCACTCTAGCAGAGTCAGACCAAAGTTATTTAGACAAGTTAACCGAGAAAGCGCGAAAAGTTATCTGTAATAAATACACAGGTGATTTACTGGAATTATGTAAGGATTTGAGAGAATTTATCCCGTTTCCTGGTAATTTAGCCACGTTAGTTGCGATCAAAGTGACTCAAATAAGTGTCGATAAGTTTTGCGAGTCGTCTGAGTCTGAAGCTTAGATTCCTGTAGCTGTGAAAGCTGCCCAATCGGAAGGGTGAGCAAAAGGATATGCTTGAGATAGGCGATATGTTATTGATGCCTCAGCTTTCCTACGCTCTACTTTTGGTAGTTTACTAAGGATTTCATCAATTAGAGGCTTGTATTGAACCAGGTGTTTTTTAAATTCGTCAACAGTTAAATCCCGTAGTCGCTTCTGTGATAGGTTGAGGGAGATCGCAATATCTCCCTCTTTTAACTGTTTATATTTTCTGAGGTTTTCATAAAACTCAATCATCAGAAAAGCAGCAGACAGTTGATCTACCTCCCAAAGGGTACTGACGACGCTAGGACTACCTGCAAACAGGAAACCACTTGGTAAACCGATATACTCATCGCTGATGCTGTTAAAATCTGTCATCCCAGTTTCACAAGCTGAGAGAATAACTAGGCGGCATTGATTTAAGTCTAGAGCAAAGATTTCTCCCAGCGTCAGATGTCCATCCGCCAAAATTAGAGCTGATTTTTCAAAGTTAAATGTAGCATGACCGAAAAAGTGGAAGCAGTGGGCAGAGCGTAGTTGTTCTGATTGAATGAGGTTAGCTTTTATTGCTTGGTCTCCAGGGAGAACATAGTCATTCGGCTGAAAATGAGGACGGATAGCTTCAACTCCAAAATCGACATAGGGACGGTCTTTAGTAGGATTTTGGATGGCAAATAAGTTGTTAAAATTTGGGCGTTGTCGTTTTTGTGCTTGTTGCAATAGCTGACAACTCGGTGCATAGCTGACACCTTTGGGGAATTTGTCGCATAAGAATTCACCATCGGCTAAAGGGAGTGCGTGGAGGGGAAATAGATGCAAAGCGCGATGGGGAATGAGGATGAGGCGTAAACACTTTTTAATCTCCTCACGATCTATAATCTCCTCAATATGTAGGATATCAGCCAAATTTTTGAGGCTAGAAGCTAGGCTCTTTCCCCAATCTTCTTTATCGCCATAATATTTTTTTAGATACTCATTCCCCCAATCTTCTAAAACTTGCAAGCTCTCAGCGGAAGTCTTTAACGTAAGCCGTTGGATAGCACTACTAGTAATAACAAATGTTTCTAATCCTATATTGGTAATGTACCACTCTACAATGGCTGTATTATTATCTAGCGTTGCTTGAAATTCTCTAAACTTGAAGCCATAACCAACTGGCATATATTTATCTTGTAATTCATTTTTATGCTGTCGTAATTGTTTCAGATGTTGCGCTACGTCTCTATAATTTTCTGCTTTACCCTTTTGGATTTTATATTGGTAATAAGAGATTTCATCTCGCAGTTTTTCTAATGAAATGACTACTTTTTCGGGAAATAGGCTTTTGAGGTCACGGGTGAGGATATTTTCTGTCAAGTTACGAGTTTTGCTCCGTTCAGCGTATTCAATCGCGGTAGTTACTTTGCCCAAAGCAAGACAAATCTCTACCATATTCAGATATATGCGATGCCATTCTTCAGCTAGTTTCTGTTTGGTCTCATTCCCTGAAATGATTTCCTCTCGGAGAGATTCTACAGTATCAATGGCAGCGTAAAAAACATCATAGGCATCTTGGAATCGTTGAGCTTGTTTATAAGCAAAACCTAAGCCAAATGAAGTAGCGATGTAGCTTTGAGGAAAATCTTCACGGGTGCGGACTTCTCGTGCATCTTGATAGTATCTAATTGCTGCTTCTAAATTTTTAGATCTGTCCCCTCGAATGCGCTTGATGCAAGCTATGCCAAGATTATCTTGGAGCATTGCCCAGTCCACACGGAACTTTTCACGGGAGGATACTGATAGTGCATTCTGATAGAATTTGATAGCTGCTTCTAAATTTTTAGCTTTATCCCCTTCGATCCGATCGCCATAGACATTCCCAAGATTATTTTGGGTATTTGCCCACTCCACAGGAAAAGCTCGGCGCTTGTAAACTATTAGGGCAGCCCGATAACACGCGATCGCGTCTTCTAAGTTTGTGGATTTATCTGCTAGGATACGGTGTCTGTAGGTTGTACCAAGATTATTTTGCGTCATTGCCCAATCTTGGCGTGAGGTTTGTGGACTGTAGACATCTAGCGCATAACCATAGCATTTTATTGCTTCTTCTATATTCGTGGCTTTATCCTCTCTGATGCGTACACTATAGGCTGTACCAAGATTATTATTAATCCTTGCCCACTCTATACGTGAGCTTTTATGGGTATAGGCTGTTAATGCACGCTTATATGAGGTGATCGCTTCTTCCAAATTCTCGGCTCTATCTCCCAGAATGCGATCGCTATAGGCTGCAGCAAGATTGCTTTGTAAAGTTGCCCATTGTAGAGGAAAGTTTTCAAAAGTACGAACTTCTAATGCTGCACAATAGCACTCAATTGAAAGTTCTAAATTATCAGCTTTATCCCCTTCAATCCGATTAGTATAGGCTAAACCAAGATTATTTTGAGTAGCTGCCCAGTCTACCTTATAATTCTCACGAGTACGAACTTCTAATGCTGCACGGTAACACTCAATTGAAAGTTCTAAATTATCAGCTTTATCCCCTTCGATCCGATTAGTGTAGGCTAAACCAAGATTATTTTGAGTAGCGGCCCAGTCTACCTCGTAATTGTCACGAGTGCGGACTTCCAGTGCTGCACGATAACACTCAATTGAAAGTTCTAAATTTTCGTATTTCTTTCCCTGGATGCGCTCACTGTAAGCTGTGCCAAGATTATTTTGAGTAGCTGACCAATCTACCTCGTAATTCTCACGAGTGCGGACTTCTAATGCTGCACGATAACAGGCAATCGCTAATTCCATATTGTCAGCTTTATCCCCTTCGATGCGTTCGCTATAGACAGCACCAAGATTGTTTTGGAGAGTTGCCCAATTCACAGGAAAAGCTTCACGGGTACGAACTTCTAGTGCCGCACAATAGCACTCAATTGAAAGTTCCAAATTTTCAGCTTTATCCTCCCTTATGCGGTATAGATAAGCTTTACCAAGATTATTTTGGAGAGTTGCCCACTGTAGACGAAAGGCTTCACGAGTAAAAACTGAGAGTGATACTCTATAACCAACTATAGCAATTTCTAAATTATCTGCCTGGTTGCCTGAAGAAAAATTGCTCATCAGGTTACTGAATTCGCCAATATCTAACGCAATCCATTGTGTTTCGGCTGGCGCATGTGGTAGTCTTGCCGTTGCCCAATTTTGCAAGACAGTAGCAAAGTTCTCATCAAGTTTATCTAAGTTTTTCCGCAGCAATGAGTACACTATTTGCCGATTGCCGTCGGTGTTGTGGATTTCCTGTAATACTTCCTCCAAGAAGTCACGTTGAGATTTTGGTGTTGATCTTCTCAATCCCAGTCCCTCCTCTAGCTGATAGGCAATATCGGTTAAAAAATTGGCAAAATTACTGTTTCCCCTCTGTTCAAGTTCCTCCGACTCTTGTAGCATTATCTGCGCCAACCCAGCATCAACCAACTCTAAGTTATCATTCAAAATCTCTTCTGCTTCCCCACTCGGACAATTGAGTAGCTGATTAATCAGATCCAGATAGGCTTCGCGGCGGCTTTCATCCATTTTCGGCTATATTCGGAGTAGTGATGTTACTTTCTTCATCAGCAATCCCACTGATTCCGGGCAGTCGCTACAGGCGGACTTAGCTGCTGCTACTACGCATCCAGAAACTGGACTTCTTCCAGAAGTCGGGTTTCTCAGGAATCCTGTATAATTGATCGATAAGCTCGATCGCCCAAACCAAATATCCTGCCAAGGATCTCTACCACGATGCTGTCAAACAAGCACTCATCAAAGAAGGTAGGACAATTACAGCCGATCCTTATACAGGTGAATACGAAGAGTTTAAAGTATTTGTCGATCTAGCTGCCGAATGGTCACTAGCTGCCGAACGAGGAAGTCAAAAAATAGCAGTTGAGATTAAAACTTTTCTCCGTCCCTCATTCGTTCGAGAATTAGAAAATGCTTTGGGTCAATACATTCTCTACCGCAATCTAATTTCTGTAACAGATCCAGAACGAGAATTATATCTAGCTGTTAGCGATCGCATTTATAATAATTTTTTCCTGAAGAAGGCTAGTCAATTTATTGTAAATCAAAATCAAATTTCAATTCTAGTTGTTGAAATTCAATCGGAGGTAATTAGTCAATGGATAAAATAGAGAACTATCGCACTCTAATCAAAAAGATTTTGAGCGAGTACGATCGCCTAATCGCCAACCAAACCACAGTCAACACAGAGATGCTACTAGCCTTTGACGAAAATCACGATCAATATCTTTGGTTTCAGGTAGGATGGCAACAAAATAAAAGAGTCAGAGAAATTACAGTTCACATCCAGATTAAAAATGATAAAATTTGGATAGAAGAAGATTGGACAGAAGAAGGAATCGCCAACGAACTATTAAAAGAAGGAGTTTCTCAAAGTGATATAGTGCTGGCTTTTCACCATCCAGACGATCGTCCTTTGACCGATTTTGCCGTAGCTTAGAAAGTAAGCTTGAGTTATTTCTGATTCATGGCTAACTGTCTAACTTGTCAAACAGTTGATTGAAAAAATCTTCCGCTTTTTTTCCTTCTCCTCGATCCATTTGTTCCAAACCCAGCTTAATTCCCTTTAAAGTCTCCAATAACTCAACCGCATCTAAAAGTTTCTGATAAGATTCGGCATCTTGAACAACTAACTCTGCTTTCCCGTTAACAGTTAGAACTAAAGGATGTTTTGTTTGCTTCAGCCGCTGCACAAACTCAGTCGTATTACGTTTGAAATCGGTGAGAGAATGTATATCTCTTGAAAGGTTTATCATAATAATGGCATTAAATTAGCATTTAATTAAATGTTACACGGTATCTGCGGAGTTTGTCAATCAAATTGTGATAGTAAAAAAAGACTGTGACAGAATAGAATAGGTAATAGCCGATCGCGAGGCCGCCCAGTATGCTCCAAACCACCATTACCATTCCCCAAACCTTCAAAGTAACTGACGAACAGTTCCAGCAAATTGCTGCCGTCAACCGTGACTTAAGGCTAGAGAGAACTGCTACAGGAGAATTAATCATTATGGCACCCACAGGAAGCGAGACAGGCAATCGAAACCTAGATATTGAAGGACAACTCTGGCTGTGGAATCGCCAAACCAAGCTGGGAGTAGCATTTAACTCTTCTAGCGGTTTTAAACTGCCCAATGGTGCCGATCGCTCCCCAGACGCTTCCTGGGTTAAATTAGAACGGTGGCAAACTCTCACACCCAAAGAACGAGAAGGCTTCGCTCCCCTCTGTCCAGACTTTGTAGTAGAATTGCGCTCTAAATCTGACAACATGGAACCATTGCGAGAAAAAATGCGAGAATATATCGCAAATGGAGCTCGTTTGGGTTGGTTAATCGATCGCAAAAACCAGAAAGTTGAGATATACAGGCAAAATCAGGATGTGGAAATATTAGATAATCCCAGGACTTTATCCGGGGAAGATGTATTACCGGGATTTGTCTTAGATTTAACAGATGTTTGGTAGTCATACTAAATCCCAGTTTGATAATTATCTCTTAGTCTGCGGAGGCAGACTTCGTTTGAAAAGATGCGGTTTCAACCGCCGATTGATACTCGTATTTGGTAATAATATCAATTTAATAACAACTAACAACGAACTAAGATCATTATTCATTTTCAATCCTCACCTGCCAAGTCTCCAAAGTAGTACCTATTATTTTATCAAGATTTGTCAAAGCATTAAAATAGGCAATTCTCGCATTAAGTTCTGCATCCTTAGCCACTATTAAAGCATTCTGATAATTCACAATATCGATACTCCGAGAATTTCCAAAACCCAATCTTAGCTTGTCTTGCTCTATTTCTAATAGCTTTTCGGCTAACTCCCGCGACTTTTTGGCCAGTTCCATTTGCTTACGATTGAAATTGATCTCTCTAATTGCATTTGTCACCTCTACTTCCAGTTTTTGGTTTATCTCCTTTAAATTATTCTCAGCTTTCAAGAGATTAACACGACTGCGCTGAAAATCTCGCTCGATTCCTCTATTTCCGAATTCACGAGTCAAAACCAGTCCCGCTCTCAAATCTGAGTTGCCATCTGAACGATTACTAGCATTATTAGTATAACTTGCATTTACGCTTAAATCCCAGCGCCGCTTATTTTCCGCTAGTAATAAGTCATATTTAACGCTTTCTAGTTGTAGCTGTGTTTGTAAATATTCAGGATTATTTGACATAGCTAATTGTATATTTTTATTAAAGTCCAAAGAATTAGATTCCTCTGGAGGAGGTTCTACTGCAATAATATTGATATTGCGGTCAATGTCTAAAATTTGCAGCAGTGCTAATCTTGCCGTCTTTAGTTGATTCTCAATATTTAACACTGCCAATTCTTGATCTGCAACAGCTTTTTTACTTATAAAAATATCAACTTTGGCTTTTCTTCCGGCCTGAATTAAAGCCTGAACTATCTGAAATTGCAGACAGGCAATTTCCAGAGAACCTTTTGAAATTTTAACTCTTTCCTGAGCCTGAATCAAGTTTCGATAGGCTGAAATAGCTGAATTGATTGTGTTAATTAACGTCGATTTCAAAGCCAGGAGATTTATTTTTTCCCTCAGCCGAGCAATCTCAATTGGTGCTCTAGTGACAGCAACTCCAGCTCCCTTTAACAGAGGTTGATTGAAATTCAACGTTAGATTTTGGCTCAAAGAATCTTGGGTTTGATTCCCAACCCAGGCAAAACTTATATCTCCTCCAGTGGGAATTTTGACACTCACCTTAGCTGATAACTTGGCTTCCTCATTAATGTTGGCTCTTCCCCCATTCCTTGAAGGAATTGATGACACGGACAGTTGCGGTGTAAAAATAGGGACAAATAGGCGTTCTGCTACGGCTAAATCTTGTTTTTGCACTATGCGATCGAGGTATTTATTTTTGATATCTCTGTTGTTTTCCAAACCTAAAAATACAACTTCCTGTAGTGTCAATTCAACCCCTGGTTCATCCTCTATAGATTGCTGTTGAATAGTTGGATTTGGGCTATTTTCAGGTGTTGGTTCTGCTGTTTTTTCTGGATTTGGTAGAGCTTCAGAAATTACCATTAATTCTGGTTGAACTGGAGGTTTTTTTTGAGTAGAAGTTGTTAATACTTGGGAATCTGGACTGGGAGATTGGGAATTAGGAATTGGTGAGTCTTTGATTTTATTTGTTGGATTTTCGCCTGGGGATTGAGTAATAACTATTCCCTGGTTTGCTGTTACCGTTTCTCTCTGATTTGGGGGTTTGACGATCGCCTGATTTTGCGGTATGTTTTGGATGTGTGGGAGATGTTTTTCAGTGGGAAGTGGCAGGATTTTGGGCGCGATCGCAGATTTAGAGCTAACATCAGTTTTGACTGTAGAATTGAACTTAAAAGCAACAGCAACTATCGCCAATAGCCCACAGGTTGCAAGCATAACTAGGCTAAAACGAAATATCCAAGGAATATCGTAGCGAGGAGGGGAATCGCTATTTTGGAGATAATCTTCGTGCGGTTGCTCAGTCATGCTAACTCCAGTTATTTTTGCAAGTAATGCTCTGGCGATTTCCTACGGGATGACTACCCTTGACGCAGCGCTTTAACAGGATCGAGTTGACTAGCTCGCAGAGCCGGGAGAAATCCAGCTCCCACACCCACCGCTAATGCCGATCCTAGAGCCAAAGCTGCTGTGTTGCTCTCAAATTTATAAGGCAACTTAAAAACATCCGCAACCACCACCGTTAACCCGTGTACTGTCACAATAGCAGCAATTCCCCCCGCTAAACTCATAATTACTGCTTCTAGAATAAACTGCAACAATATATCTCTCTGAGTAGCCCCGATCGCACGTCTCAAACCAATTTCTGGGGTGCGTTCTATCACCGCCGCGATCGTAATATTAGCAATACCCACTCCTCCCACCAGCAGCGAAATTACCCCCACTGCTAAAAGTCCCTGTGAAGTGAGTTTCAGAGTTTCCTGCTGCTCCAAAATTTCCTTAACATTGTTCCTAGTATAAACCTCTGCCTTGGGAAAGCGCTGCTTCAAAACCTTTTTTGCCTGCTTTTCCATCCCTGTAATATCTTTAAGATTGTAAGGGCGCACGTAAATTCCCCCAATTCTCTGGCTACCTGTTATCGCTTTGGCAACCGACATCGACACCAGTATTAAATTTGTTGGTTTTTCCGAAAAATCTTGCTTACTCTCCATCACGCCAATCACAATATAAGGTCTGCGGTTAACATAAATGCGCTGACCTACAGGTTTGATGCCACCTTTAAAAAGTTGTGTCGCCAGCAATTTATCGATTACCACTACAGGTCGATAGTTAGCAAAATCACTAGGGGAAAAAAAACGCCCCGCCCTTAATCGCCGCCCCGATGTCAGCAAGTAGTCTTGAGAAACAGCGCGCCCGCTAGATTCCGCTTTTTCAGCCTGAAATATAACTTTATTATTAATATCAAACCCATTTGCTGCGCTAATCGCCTGAACTCCTTTCAGTCGATGCCGCAAAAATTCCATATCTTCTAATTTCAAGCCTCTGTCACCCGACATAGAGATTCCCACTCGAGGCGCTGTTCGCTCAGCTAATTGCTTGGCAATCACGGCGCGGCTAATGTTGCCAACTTGCAGCGTTGCGCTGACCGCAGCTACACCCATAAAAACTCCAACGGTAGTTAGGACAGAACGCAAAAGATTGCCACTTAGGGAAAGGCAAGTAAGGCGGAGGAGGTCAACAGGAGAAAGGCTCATAAGTAATTATATAGCGGTTTTCAGTTGCCGGAGAACAGGTAATTGGTGATTGGTGATTGGTTGATAGTCTTTAATTGTTATTTTCGATCGTCACCCTCTTGTTTTTCTTCTTGAATAGGAGTTCCTGGCTTTAAGGAAGGTTCAGAAGGGGGTATCACAGCACTGTCACCTGGCCGCAAACCGGAAGTAACCTCTACCTGAGTTGACTCTTCTAAACCTAATGTAACTGGCCGTTTCTGGGCTTTACCTTGACTGTCACGAATCCACACAAAAGGCTGAGACTCCGATCGCACAATTACCTCTGTACTTAAAACTACTACCTTCTGGCGCTGCTGCAAAATTATCTCCACACTGACTTGACTCCCTGGAATCAAAGTCCGGGTTGGAGCATCGAGTCTTACCGTTGCAGGAACCGTTGCTTGACTGCCTTGATTAGAGTCGTCATTTCCTTTACTATTACCACTTTGAGCAAGAGTAGACACGCTTTCTACTCTTCCTGAAAACTGCTTAGAATTGGGACCAATAATGCTGATGCGAACGGACTGCTTGGGTCTAACTTTAGCAGCATTGAGCGTAGAAAGCTGTAGTTTTACCAGTTCTTGTGAAGGGTCGCCTAATGTCAAAAGCTCTGTTCCCCGCAGCACTCCGTCGCCATTTTTAACTTGAATATTAAGTACCTTGCCATCAATAGATGCAGTCACCATATTGTTTTTTAGTTCCTGTTCTTTTTTTCGGTACTCAAGCTGAGAGCTTTGGAGTTTGGGGCTATTTGTACCAACATCTAACTGAGCTTGTCGCACTCCTAACTCAGCGGCGATCGCTTTTTCTTGAAGTTCTTGCTCTTTATCTTGTCGCTTAATTTGCCCACTTTTGAGTTCGAGCAGATTGGTGTTGATTTTAAACTGTGCGTCTCGTAAACTGGCTTTAGCAATGCGAACTACTTCCTCTTGGGATCGCAAGTCATTTCCGGCAATATAACCTCTTTCAAATAATGCTTTTTGATCGGTAAGTTTCAGCTCAGCAGCAGCCAAAACCACCTCAGCTTCAACAACGTTCTTGCGATTATTTGCTAAGATAATTTCCTGTTTTTGAATTTCTAATAAGTCGTCATTTTGCCCTGATTTATAATTTTGAAGTTTCCCTTGGGCGATACTGAGCGTTTCCTGGGCTGCGACAACTTTTTGGCGGAAACTTTCTAGAGTGAGTTTTGCTTCTTGAATCGTCAACTTTTGCTGGCTGAGAATTGTTTGTTTTTCGGCGTTGCGAAGAGTGATTAAGTTCTGACCAGATGTGATTTTTTGCCCGATTTTTACTAACACTTCATCAACAGTAGCATCAACGGGAGATTTAAGAGTTTGTTGACCACCGAATTCAACAATACCGGTTTCGTTAATTGGAATTTCAATATCGCCAAGTTTGACGGGTATCAAGCGCACTCCTATGGGTTCGGGGGGTCGATTTTGATATAACCCGTAGGCAAATAAGCCGCCGCCGATGCCTAGAGTGAGAAAACTAGACCACAGTAGCCATTTGACTCCTGTTTTGAAACTATTTTTTTCTTGATATTTCACTGTCAACTCCCCCCCTGCAAACTGTAAATATCAGGACTTAGGCACTAACTACGATTTGCTGTCATTGCAACCGAAGCGAGGCAATCTCCAACCCTAATTTATCCCGATCGGTGCGTAAATCCTAAATATCTGAAATCCAGTGCTCTATTTTACGGGAGCATCCCGATTTTATCGTACTTTACCACCATCTATGCTAACTTGTGCGATCGGCAGTTTCGCTCCCCAAGCACTTTGCTTGTTTTTGTGTGATTTTGAGCTGTACAATTAATTGGGGGTAGTAACATTAAATCCTAGCTAGTTGGATAATTATTTCTTAGTCTGCGGAGGCAGACTTCGTTTGTATAGAAGCGGTTTCAACCGCCGATTGATACAGTTGCAAACTCGTATTTGGTAATAACAGCGAAAGATTCACCAACCGCAATATAATAAATTACAGCCCTGACATCAATCCCAAATCTCAAATCCCATGCCCCTAACGCTTTACAACAGCTTGACTCGTCGCGAATCACCTTTTGACCCGATCGAACCAAAAAAGGTGCGGATGTACTGCTGCGGCGTTACGGTGTACGATTACTGCCATGTCGGCCACGCCCGCGCTTACATCGTGTGGGACATGGTGCGCCGCTATCTGATGTGGCGCGGATACGATGTTCGCTACGTCCAGAATTTTACCGATATTGATGACAAAATTCTCAACCGCGCCCGCGAAACAAATTCCACAATGGAAGCCGTCGCCCAACGCTTCATCGATGAATATTTTGCCGATATGGACAAATTGAATATTCTCAGGGCAGATGAATATCCCCGCGCCACTCACTCGATGGATGGCATAAAACGGCTGATTCACGAATTAGAAAATAAAGGCTATGCCTATGCCTCTGGCGGTGACGTTTACTACAATGTCAGGCAGTTTGCCGATTACGGAAAGCTTTCGGGCCGCAAGTTAGAAGAAATGCAGGCTGGGGCTAGCGGTAGATTGGAAACAGAAGAAATAGAAGCTCAAAAAAAGCAAAACTCGTCTGATTTTGCCCTGTGGAAAAGCGCTAAACCGGGAGAACCTGCTTGGGATTCTTCTTGGGGAAAAGGCCGCCCTGGATGGCACATTGAATGTTCGGCGATGGTGCGCGATTGCTTGGGCGAAACTATTGATATTCACTGCGGCGGTTCCGATTTAATTTTTCCGCACCACGAAAACGAAATTGCTCAATCAGAAGCGGTGACGGGGAAGTCACTTGCTAAATATTGGATGCACAATGCTTTTGTGACTGTCAATGGCAAAAAGATGTCTAAGTCGTTGCACAATTTTATTACAATTCGCGATTTGTTGGAGGGGAATTGGTCTGGTGATTTGGAATCTGACCCCCCCCAGCCCCCCCTTGGTAAGGGGGGGAGTAAGAATGATGCGAAAGCGGTTGAACCGATGGCGGTGAGGTTGTTTGTATTTATGGCGCAGTACCGCAGTCAAATTGATTTTACTGAAGAGGCGATCGCCTCTGCAAAAAATGGCTGGCACACTCTTAAAGAAAGCCTACTTTTTGGTGATTTGCACGGTTCCCAATTGGGCTGGGATTCAGAAAAAACTCTGAAATTGCCCATAATGGAGAGTGAAGCTGTACAGCAATTTAGAGCAGCGATGGATGATGATTTCAATACTCCTAATGCTTTAGCTGTTATGTTTGAATTGGCGAAGGAATTGCGGCGCGAAAGGAATATAATTGTACATGGGGGAAAAACAGAAATGCCTTCGGAAGTGTTGCAACAAAAGTGGCAGACTCTGGTTAAGTTAGCCGAAGTTTTAGGATTTAAAAAACCCAATCTCGTCCCGCGAAATGCGACTATCAATATCCCTTCCGCATCTTTCAGTATTAATAAATTTGAAATCATTAGCGGATTAACTGATGAGGAGATTGAGGTGAAGATTCAGCAGCGGAAAGATGCCCGGAAGGCTAAGAATTTTGCTGAGGGCGATCGCCTTCGTGATGAACTGAAGGATAATGGGGTTACTCTAATCGATCAAAAGGATGGTACAACAATCTGGCACCGCGGTTAAAAAATCCCATTAGTACAGTTCAAGACAATCTAATGCGCTGTTTTCCATAAATTCTTGAATTGTTTCAACTCCACACCGAAAGATTGCTTCCACGCTACTTGTCGGTGCATTACCGCATCGCAGCCAAATCACTTTTGGAGGTGATCCGTAAAGACGGCTTCGTTCAGCAAAATCTGCATCCTGCGTTACAATACAAAAGCCTTTAGCCTTTGCAAACTCCCAAATCTCGCTATCATCTATTTCGGTTAGATTATGGAACTGAACATGACTAGATTCAGGAAAAATATCAGCAAGTAGAGTTACGAGTTTCCGGCTTAAGTTTTGGTCAAATAGAAGTTTCATAAACAGCAGTTTCAGACGCCACCTACCACAGCAATCAGACAACGTTCTCTGTCAGCAGCAAATTCTAAACACGCTCGAATGTCGAGCTCCGTCAACTCTGGAAAGTCGTCGATAATCTCTCCATGAGACATTCCCGCAGCCAGCCAACCCAACACATCATATACCGTAATTCGCATTCGCCTGATGCAAGGCTTTCCACCGCGTTTACCTGGTTCAATCGTAATGATGTTCCGATAACTCATAACAAAACCGAGTTGAGTACACTTTTATTTAAGTTTAGCCTAGATTATTTAACTTCTTCACAAACTTCGCCACAGCACCCACAAATTCTGCGGTAGACTCATAAGGCAAAACATTGCGCCCCGGCATTAATAAACCTTCCGCACTGGGAAAATTAGCTAAATATTGCGCTAATCTTTCCTCTGGTTTTTCTTCCTTACCAGCTTGACTGATGCTTGAAGCTTGTTCTCCCATGATGACGAGTGTAGACCGATCGCACTTTTGGATAGTGCTACTATAATCCTGCCGCCAAAAACCCGCTAAAAACGAGAAAACCGCATGACGGCTGTCAGGATTAGCCGCCCCAGCCTGCAAAGCATCCAGCCATTCGCTGTCAACTTTTGCCGCATCCCCAAACAGTTGTTTAATGGAAAAAGAGCGCAGAAATTCGGCGCGTCTGGCGTAGCGGTAAAACGCATTTCCCAAGGGAGAATCTAACAAATTCCACACAATTCTTTGCTGCTGTGCGGTAGAATGTTTGTTCATCACCCCCCAAGCCGGAGGTCCAGCCAGCACTAGCCCCTGCATTAAATTCAAACTGCTTTCCTGCTCAATTTTTGCTAAAGCTAAGGCTACTGATAATAAAGCACCTTGCACCAGGACGATCGCAGGTTTTTTGACTACAGTCTCCAAGAAAAACTGCAACTGTGCCGCCCAATCGTCGGGATAGCAGGCTACAGCAGGCATTTCGCATTCCCCACAACCCAAAAGATCGGGATTGTAAATCGGATTGCTCTGGCCTGCTTGGTTCCAACTTTCGCAAAATCTATGCCAAAAGACCCTTGACAAACCAACTCCTATAGGATGAATTAATAACAAAGGAATGCTATCTTCAGTGGCAGTAGTTGGGCGGTAAACTTCATAAGCACAGCGATAATTTTGCCACTCATAAAACAGCGTTGGTGATTTTATCGACAAAATGGCTGACACATCTTGAGTTGAAGATTGCGGTTGCATATTATTTTTTTGTGCAGAAGTTAGTTTTTATTATAGTATAAGTAGGGGCGGCTTTCACCCTAACAATTTTGGGTAAAAGAAGAGATAGATAAACCCACCCTCTTAGACTACATTTATTATTTAATTATGTCAGAACAGCGGATAACTATTTCTTTACCTAACTTGCTGCTCATCATAGCATCTTCCTTGCTGTTATTGCTGCTGTGGCAATTGCGGAGCCTGTTAGTAATTATCATGATCTCAGTCGTGCTTGCGGCTTCCATCGTACCCATAGTCAATTGGGCCGAAACCAGGCGGATTCCCCGCTGGCTGGCAGTGATTATGGTTTATTTAGCTCTCATCGGCGGATTTAGTGGCACTGTAGTATTAATTGGCCCCACAGTCATCGAACAAATAGAATTACTGCTGCGACAGTTACCAGTTTATGCCGAAAGTCTAGAAACCGCCGCCACCAGCTTAGCAAGTCGCTTGACTGACGATGCACCAAGCTTGGTGGGACAATTGTTGGATACTCAATCTTTGACTAATTGGCTGATTCGATCGAGTCAACAACTGGTTTTGCGATCCTATAGTTTAACCAGAGGCATTCTCGGCGGTTTCTTCAGTTTAGTTTTAGCCTTATTTATTTCAGGTTACATGGTAGCCGACAGCGAAACCTTAATTAACAGTTTAGTGCAGTTTTTCCCCAAGCCTTGGGATGAAAGATTAGCAGCCCAAGCTACACCGATTGGTCAAAGAATGGGAAGTTACATTCGCGGGCGATTTTTAGTTTCCGGGATTTTAGGCCTATTCATTACCACGGGTTTGAGCATTTTGGGAATGCCGGAATTTTCTTTAGGCTTAGGTGCGATCGCAGGCGTGACCAACCTAATTCCCTTCATCGGCCCGGTATTGGGAGCAGTGCCAGCATTAATCGTAGCATTAGCTAAAGGTGGTTGGGTACTTTTATGGGTATTGCTATTATTTGCGATCGTCCAAAACTTAGAAACTTACGTCCTCGATCCTTTATTGGTCGGTTCCTCCGTAGGAGTTCATCCTTTGTATCAATTATTATCGGTTTTAGGAGGGGTTCAAGTATTGGGAATTATCGGGGCGGTGATTGTGCCACCTTGGTTTGCAGGAGTTGCTGCTTTGATTGAAAACTTGTATTTAAAACCCAAGCTTAGGGGCGAACATAGGTCAGCATTAACTCAGGCTAAAAAAAATTCGGACTTACCACCTGTGACACCTTCGATGTGACAGCAATTAACCACAATAGGTCTAGGGTCAAGGGTTAGAATTTGGAGAATACACTCTTGCTGAAGGATGCCAAACAGCCTGGGCTTTGGGAATAAGTCAGCGTAGCTACAAAAATAGACTACCCAGATACCTGACAAATTCTGCGAACTCGAGTATCCGAAGTGATACCCCAACGACTCTCCACCTGTTCCCCCAACGACAATGCAGAAAAAGTTCCTTCACACAATCAAAGGACATTCCTGGCGGTACTTCCTCTCAGTAGGGGCGATCGCCCTCATCTACTTTTTGGCGTCCAAATTCGCCATTTCCACACTCACACTGAGTTCAGAAGTATCCCCCATGTGGCCAGCAGCAGGAATTGCCCAAGTTGCACTCCTGCTATTCGGGCGTCAACTGTGGCCAGGCGTCGCCATCGGCGGCTTCCTGTTTAGCATGAGCGACCCTTCAACTAACATCGCCAGCGCCTTCATCTCCGCCAGCGGCAGAGCTTTGCAAGCATGGACAGGAACTTACCTGCTGCAACGGCTTCACTTCAGCGCCGGACTCGATCGACTCAAAGACATCTTAGGAATAGTCGGACTAGCAGCCTTCGGCTCTACCCTGATCAACTCCACCATCGGCAGCCTCGTCCAATGTCTCACAGGCTTATCTAGCTGGAGCAATTTTGGCAGAATTTGGGCGACTTGGTGGGTGGGAGACGCCATGGGAATTTTGCTCATCGCCCCCCTGATCCTGACTTGGCGTGAATTACCCTCCATCAAAGCCGATCGCCAGCAGATTGTCGAACGCGCTATTTGGCTGCTGCTACTGCTAGCAGTTGGCTGGCTAGTCTTCTGCTCCCGCACCCGTGCCGCCTACGCCCGCTATCCCCTCGAATACCTACCCTTTCCCCTAGTAGTTTGGGCCGCCTTTCGATTTGGTCAGCGCTACACCGCCCTCTCCAACTTCATCCTGTGCGGCTTCGCCATCTGGGGCATAGCCAGAGGTAGCGGCCCTTTTCTCAAACACGCTAGCAGCATCCCCCAAGCACTTTTATCCCTGCAAGCATTCATTGCAGTCATCGCCGTTACAGGCTTAGTCTTAGCCGCCACCGTAGCCGAACGTCGCCTCGCAGAAACCTTCCTGCGAGCTAGCGAAGCCAGCCTCGCCAATGCCCAGCGCATCGCCCAGTTGGGCAACTGGGACCTAGACCGCATTACCACACAACTGCGCTGGTCTGATGAAATTTACCGCATCCTGGGACAACCGCCCAGAAGCTTTGAACCCAGTCTCGAAGCTTTCTGGGAATATGTACATCCAGACGATCGAGAATTAGTCAAGACATCGATTGAAGCTGCTTTATTTCAAAAACAGCCCTATAGCATCGACTACCGACTATTACTCCCCGACGGCTGCCAGCGTACCGTCTGCGAACAAGCCGCCGTCAACTCTACCTATATCAGCAGCACTGTCCAAGACATCACAGACCGCAAGCGAGCCGAAGCAGCCCTCCGTTCCTCCGAAGAGAGATTTTCCAAGGCTTTTCACGCATCACCAGTCGGCATCAGCATCTGCACCCTCACAGACGGCTGTTTTCTAGATGCCAATGAAAGCTTTTTGCGCCAGCTAGGCTGGGAACGCAGCGACTTCCTCGGCCACAATGCCGACGAGTTGAAAATGTGGGTCAACCCAGAAGACGGACCGCGACTGGCCCAGACTTTGCAATCGCAAAATTCCATCAGCAATGAAGAAGTATTAATTCGCACTAAAACAGGCGAAGAACGCGACTGGCTGCTGTCGGTGGAACTGATTTACCTGGGCAGCACCCAGTGCGTTTTAATCATGACCAGCGACATCACCGAACGCAAACGAGCCGAAGAATTCCGCCGCGACAAAGAAGCAGCCGAAGCGGCAAATCGCTCCAAAAGTGAATTTCTCGCCAACATGAGCCACGAACTGAGAACCCCGCTGAATGCGATTATTGGCTACAGCGAACTTCTACAAGAAGATGCCCAAGACCTTGGTGCCGAAGAGTTTGTCGATGACCTCAAGAGAATTAGCACCGCAGGTCAACACTTGCTAGCAATTATTAAAGATATTCTTGACTTTTCTAAGATTGAAGCTGGTCGCATGAAACTAGACCTGGAAAATTTCAGTATCTTAAGTTTGGTTGAGGATGTGGCTGCTATGATTGCCCTGCAAGCAGACAAAAATTCTAATATTTTAGACATACAATGTGATGACGATATTGGCGATATGTATACAGATTTGACTAAACTCCGCGAGTGCTTGCTGAATCTTCTGAGCAATGCCTCTAAATTTACTTTCTCTGGGGTGGTGACTTTCGCCATTACCCGCCAACAAGTCCAAACTACCGAAGAGTCTACAGTATCAGAGCCTGTTGATGGAGGACAAGAAAATAATGCACCTGCGATATTTCTCCAGTCTACATTTCAAGACTGGATCGTTTTCACTGTCAAAGATACTGGCATCGGTATGACTCACGAGCAATTAGCCAGAGTGTTCGAGCCATTTACCCAAGGCGATTCTTCCAGCACCAAAAAGTATGGTGGAACAGGTTTGGGACTGACAATTACCAAAAAATACTGCAAAATGATGGGCGGAGATGTTACAGCTATCAGCGAGTTGAATCAAGGCTCTATTTTTACAATTAGGCTTCCAGCCAAGTTCAGCGAAACTTCGACAATTGATTTTTAATGTTAGATTTGGGCTGAAAATTTAGAGTAATTGACACTCGACTACCTATACTTAAGAAAGTTGCTTACAAAGCACGATAAATTATGCATCCTCACCTCCAGCGCCAACTCGCACAACTTAATTTAACCGACCATTCTACCCTTCCGACTGCCGAGCAGTGGGAGCGATTTTTAGAAGAGATCGGTCAAAGCTATCACAGCAATGACCAGCGGGTGTTGGTGAAACCAGCTTCAGAAAACTCGGAGCCAGAAGCGCTACAGTCTGCTCCAGACGCTCCCAAGGTTTCCGAAATCGATCGACTGCGGGCCACTGTCAACAACTTAGGTGCAGGACTTTTTATCCTGGATGCTGAGGGAATTGTGATTGGTGTTAACCCAGAAGCCGAACGCCTGTTGGGATGGCGAGAGTCGGAACTCGCAGGGGTGGTGCTGGCTTCGCGCATCGCCTCCAAACAGAGGAAAGGCAAAAAATCAAAGGTTGTAAGTTCCCAGCCACAGGAAGCAAACAAGAGCCAACAGTCACCGATCGCCACTAAACTATCTTTACAAGAGGCGATCGCCTCTGGTCAACCTTACAGTAATTCAGAAGACCAATTTCTCTGCCACGATGGGAAAATTTTACCTGTTTCCTATTTTTTCAATCCCGCCGATGGTGGCGCTAACATCTCCGTCGTAGTATTTTTTGACATCGGCGAACAAAAGCGAGTTGCTAGAGAAAAAGAGCGATCGCTCTCTATGCTACAATCAGTTTTAGAATCCACGGATGCGGGTATTATTGCTGTTGACAATAATGGTAACGTGTGTAACTACAATCAAAATTTTCTCGAAATGTGGGGTTTGTCGGAAGCACAGCAATTAAGTCGATCGACTGTCGGCACTCTGCAAAAACCCACTAAAACCAGCTTTCCCTTTGCCCTGCGCCAATTAAAATATCCCCAAGGATTTCTCAAAAATGTGATGAAAGTGTCGGCCCATCCAGATACTCAAATAGACGACTTATTAGAATTTAAAGATGGGAAAATTCTAGAATTAAATTCCATGCCCTCAAAGGTAGGCTCAAAAATAGTAGGCAGAGTCTGGAGTTTTCGAGATGTTACCGAACGTAAAAGAGTAGAAAAAGCTTTGCAAGAGCGAGTTGAGTTCGACCAATTAATTACCAGTTTATCAACACATTTTATCAGCCAGTCAGTATCAGAAATAGAGCGAGGTATCGTTCAAGCCCTAGAAGCGATCGCCATAAAAACCAGCTTCGATCGCAGTTACATCTACCTGTTATCCCCAGACAAAAATAAATTTAAAAACAGCTACGAATGGTGTCAAACAGGGAGACAGTCCCTGAAAGAAAAAAGACCAGAAATATCAGTTGAACAAATCCCTTGGCTAGCCGAAAAGATAGCTAGTTTTGAAAGCATATACATTCCAGAAGTCAACGAAATAGAGGAAATAAAAATATTAGAAGTAGCATATTTTGACGAAAATGAAGCAGCGGAATCAAGCCACAAATACCAATTTAAAAATCCTAATAATAACTCCCTGAAATCCTTGGCAGCCCTGGGAGAATCCCTGCAAAAGTTTCCAATTAAAGAAGCTATCAAAAGCCTGCGGTCATTGATAATTATTCCCCTAGTTTGCAGTAAAGAATTAATCGGATTTATAGGATTCGATAGCCAAAAAGAAACAACAAGTCGATCGCCTGAAATATGCACCCAGCTCAAAATAGTAGGAGAAATGCTCGCCAATGCCCTAGAGCGCCAGCGAGCAGAATCCGCCCTGAGACAAGCCGAAACAAAATACCGCAGCATCTTTGAAAACGCAGTGGAAGGCATATTCCAAATCACCCCAGACGGGCGTTACATTAGTGCCAACACCGCACTAGCCCGCATCTACGGTTACGACTCCTGCACCCAAATGCAAAACGAACTGGCAGATGTCAACAGCCAATTTTACAGCGCCCCCCACCGACGGGCAGACTTGATTGCAGTCCTGAGCGATGTCGGTGAAATATCCAAATTTGAATCGCAAGTATACCGCCGAGATGGTACCCAAATCTGGATTGCTGAAAACGCCCGCAGCATCTGCGACGACAACGGCAACGTTCTATACTACGAAGGTACTGTAGAAGACATCACCGATCGCAAACAAGCTGAATCAGCCCTCCACCAGGCTCTAGAAGCAGCAGAATCAGCAAACCGTGCCAAAAGTACATTTCTGGCCAACATGAGCCACGAACTCCGTACACCCCTCAACGCGATCATCGGCTACAGCGAAATGCTTCAAGAAGAAGCCGAAGACTCTGGGAACGAGGCATCAGTCCCGGATCTAGAAAAAATCCGCACCGCCGGCAAACACCTGCTATCCCTGATCGACGACATCTTAGATATCTCTAAAATTGAAGCCGGGAGAATGGAACTGTACCTAGAAACCTTTGACATCCCATCCCTCATACAGAGTGCGGTGGCTACCGCACTCCCACTGATCGAAAAAAACGGCAACATCCTAGAAATTTACTGCCCTGACAATCTCGACACCATGCACGCAGACATGACAAAAGTGCGACAGGTACTACTGAACCTGCTGAGTAATGCCGCTAAATTTACCCAAAATGGAAAGATTGCGATCGGAGTCGAAAAAATTAAAAATGAAGAGTTAAGAATTAAAAATCAAGAGGAATCTGGTCAAATTTTAATTTCCAATTCGGAATTTTTAAGTTTCCGTGTCGCCGACACCGGAATCGGCATGAATCCAGAACAATTGCAGCGAGTTTTCCTACCTTTCACCCAAGCTGATGCTTCAACAACCCGTAAGTACGGGGGCACAGGTTTAGGATTGGCTATCAGCCAGCGCTTCTGTCAGATGATGGGTGGCACCATAGAAGCCAACAGCAAATTAGGTATCGGCAGCGCTTTCACCGTCATCCTACCCAGCCAAATCAAACTGCCGGAAATACCAGAAAACACCGTCCCAGACAGCAGCAGCCCCCTGGGTTCAAATACGATAGGGACTATTCTAGTCGTTGACGATGACGCGATTTCGCGGGATTTGATCCAACGCGCTCTGACTCGCCAAGGACTACACATAGAACTCGCCACCAACGGGGAGCAAGCCTTAGCCCTCGCCAAGGAACTGCACCCGGATGCCATTACTCTCGACGTGATGATGCCGGGAATGGACGGCTGGGCAGTGCTCTCAGCCCTGAAGGCAGATCCAGACCTTGCAGAAATTCCCGTAATCCTGCTATCCTTTGTTGGCAACAAAAGCCTCGGCTTTGCATTGGGTGCATCGGACTATCTCACCAAGCCAGTGGACGGCAAAAGGCTGGCTACTTTGTTGAGGAAGTACCGACGCCACCAAGACAACCGGGCAAATAACAATTTGAGCTGTCAGATCCTAATTGTGGAAGATGATGTTGCCACCCGCAGAATACTGCGACGCATACTAGAAAAACAGGGCTGGGCAGTAACCGAAGCCGATAGTGGGCGCGCTGCTCTCGATCGCCTAGACGTTTCCCGACCCAACCTGATCCTACTGGATTTGATGTTGCCAGAAATGGATGGCTTTGAGTTGATTACCGAAGTTCGCAAATTGAACTCTGGAGATCCAATACCGATTATTGTGATCACGGGTAAAGATTTGACACCAGCCGAAAGCCAACAGCTAAATGGTTGTGTCGATCGCGTGCTATTTAAGGGAGTCTACAGTTGCGATACTTTGCTGCGCGACGTTCGTTCTATAGTGAATGACAGATTCGATCGCAGGTACGGCTCGAAAGACAAGGAGGGAACCAATGGCTAAAATCCTGTTGGTCGAAGATAACGAAATGAACAGAGATATGCTGTCAAGACGCCTAGCTCGCAAGGGACACGAGGTGTTTATTGCAGTGGACGGTGCCGAGGGAGTGTCGATGGCGATTGCCAAAGTACCGGATTTGATTCTCATGGATATGAGTTTGCCAGTGCTCGATGGATGGCAAGCAACCAGGCAAATTAAGGCGGCTCCAGAAACTAGCAGGATTCCGGTGATTGCCCTGACGGCTCATGCTATGGCAGGCGATCGAGAAAAGTGTTTAGATGCTGGTTGTGACGACTACGACACCAAACCTGTGGAATTTCCGCGACTTTTGGGTAAGATTGAACTGCTTCTGAAAGAGGCTATGACATGAAAGGTGATGAGAGCAGAGTTCTAGTTGTTGACGACAATGAAGTAAACCGCGATTTACTGGCCCGCAGACTTCAGCGTCAAGGCCACGCGGTGACAGTTGCTGAAGATGGTGTCCAAGCTCTAGAATTGATGCGCTCTGCGCCTTTTGATTTGGTTCTGCTTGACATTATGATGCCCCAAATGAACGGGTATCAAGTCCTGGAAAACCTGAAGGCGGATGAGAGATTGCGCTACATCCCAGTGATTATGATTTCGGCGGTGGACGATATTGACAGTATCGTCCGTTGTATCGAGTTGGGGGCGGAAGATTATCTTTCTAAACCCTTTAATCCGGTGCTATTGAAGGCCAGGATTAGTGCTTGTCTGGAAAAAAAACGGCTGCGCGATCATGAGCAAGCTTATTTACAGGAGTTAGCCGAGGAACAGGGGAAGTCCGAGCGTTTGCTGCTGAATATCTTACCCCAGGCGATCGCCGAACGCCTCAAACAGGGAGAAATTACGATCGCCGACAGTTTCTCTGACGTGACTGTGATGTTTGCGGATTTGGTTGGTTTTACTAAGCTTTCGACTCACTTATCCCCCGCGGAGTTGGTGGAATTGCTCAACCAGATTTTCTCGAAATTTGATGAGTTGGCCGATCGCTACGGACTTGAGAAAATTAAGACCATCGGCGATGCTTATATGGTAGTTGGTGGTTTGCCCACACCCAGTGACAATCATGCTGAGGCGATCGCCTCTATGGCGATCGACATTCTAGCAGCCATTAGCAAGATGCGAACCAAAGGCGATCGACCACTGAGCATCCGCATCGGTATCAATACTGGCCCAGTGGAAGCTGGGGTAATTGGTACTAAAAAGTTTACCTATGATTTATGGGGAGATACAGTAAATATCGCTTCTCGGATGGAATCTCAAGGTGTACCCGGAGGGATTCAGGTGACAGTTGCTACCTACGAACGGCTACGGGATAAGTACATTTTCCAGAATCAAGGCGTGCTTCATGTGAAGGGCAAAGGAGATATGATTACTTATCTGCTGTTGGGTCCAAAGGGTTAACAGCAGTTGACATTTTACCTAGATTTACCTAGGTTTTAGTTACTAAATTCTCGGTAAATTGACGAACAGACTAATTAGCGTTGATGATTTCGATCAAAAGAGAAGGTGTAACCTTTGAAAAAGACCTCGCCAGCGACGTTTCGGAAATAAAAGAAACTCATTGAAAAACTTGCAAATCCTGCGCGAAGCGATTAATATACTAGGATGCAACCACATTGAGAGGTCGAATCAATGGCTACCTTAACTTATTGTAAAGGCTTGCCCACGCCAGCAGATGAACTCAACGAACTTGGATTTACAGATTTCGAGATGTTCTTAGAAGCTTACGCCCCAATTTTCAGGGCTGCAAGTATTGAAACAGTCAACCACTTACTTTTAAGTACACAATTCAAGAAGTCCGACTGGAACACACACTTACAGCAAACCTACGGCATCAATAAGCGCCTGGGAAATGGCGTAATTAGTGCGGCCTCATGTCGTGTAGCCGGCGCTAAAGAACACAGAGTTTTACACATAAAGACTCTTGAAATCAAGATTAAATCCATTAGTGCATGGCTCAAGAAAGCCGAACGTAAGTTGGCATTAGCCCGTAAATTTTATGCCAAAAAAAAATGGCATAATTCAAAGACAGGTTGTAATTTTCCCATAGCTTGCTCGCTCCAATACAAATCTACCAATTGGCAGAGTTTACGCTTTCAAATACACAATAAAAAGCGTAGACTGACCCTGTTAACGAATAGGATCGAACACTTAAGAGTCAAGCCAATCAAAGTCGTCGTCCCTCACGGTGATATTTTTGTCGTCGGCTCTAAAGACGAGTCTTTTGGCAATCAAGTCTCCCAGTGGAATGGGAGCGAAATAACTTTTAGAGTCCCCAAATGCTTAGAGTCACGATTCGGGAAAGCTGTATCTTCCGAGGTTGGTGATTTCAATCGCAACATAAATAGACTACCAGAATGCGGGGCTAAGACCTGGCACTTCTACCGTAAAAACGGAAAGTGGGTGATTGCCGTGCAATTTACTCCCAAGCCTGTGAATCAAGTTTCTAGAAATAGGATGTACGGTTGCATTGGTATCGATATGAATCCTGGTTCTATTGGGTGGGCGTATGTTGATACTGAAGGAAATCTCAAAGCCAAAGGGCAGATTCCCTTGCAGATGGGCTTACCAAATGGCAAACAGCAGGCTCAGATTGTTAATGCCTGCCTGCAACTAGCAGTAAGAGCCACGGAATTGGAATGTCCCGTAGTTTGCGAAGAACTAGATTTCTCAACAAAAAAGCAATCTCTAGGGGAGGAAAGTAGAAAGTATGCGCGGATGTTATCGGGCTGGGCATATAGTGAGTTCTACAAACAACTCAGTTCTATTTTGTCGAATCGCGGAATTGAGCTAATTGCAGTCAACCCAGCTTACTCAAGCATTATCGGCTTGGTGAAATACTTAAAAATGTATGGCTTAGCCAGCGACGAATCGGCTGCACTGGTGATTGCTCGCAGGGCCATGAATAAGAGTGAAAAAATACCTCGCTCCTTAACCGCCTATTCCGAGATGAACCCGGAAAAGCACGTTTGGAGCGAGTGGAACCAACTGAATAAAAAGATCAAACGTTCGGCTGTAATATCACGTCGCTGTGATTATTATAGCGTTTCTAACTGGAGTTTCTTGGTCAACCTCGACACCGAGGAAGCGCAAGCACTAAGAAAGAACGTTTAAAGCTTATACCGCAGAGCTTACCCTGGTTTACCTAGGTTTTTATAAGCGGTTAATTAGCTAAACAGACGGGAATCCCCACACTATACCGCCTCGGTTAGTGTGGGATGAAAGGCGTGTGAGGCGAGGATTCCGCCCACTTGCAATCTAACAATCAAAGATGTTAGCAGTAAGCGGGCGGAT
>NZ_JBGJZU010000020.1:62844-86620 GCF_041354475.1 Microcoleus sp. | reverse complement strand
GAGTTGTGGGAGTCGGAGTGGTGGGAGTCGGAGTTGTGGGAGTCGGAGTGGTGGGAGTCGGAGTGGTTGGAGTCGGAGTGGTTGGAGTCGGAGTGGTTGGCGTCGGAGTGGTTGGCGTCGGAGTGGTTGGAGTCGGAGTGGTTGGCGTCGGAGTGGTTGGAGTCGGAGTGGTTGGGTTGACGGTAATATTCACACGATCGCTATCCGTTTGAGCACCGCCTAATTCTAGAGATCCGCGATCGTTTGTCGTCAAAATCAACGTATCGGTACCGCTAAAGTTCAGATTCGGCGTATAAGTTAAACCATTTAAAGCAGCATTAATATCAGTCTGTTTTCCCGTATAAATCAGGCTGTTGCTACCATTCCCCGATCCGGTAATTCCCGTCAGCGAATTCAGTTTCAGAGTGCCGCTGGTAACACTGAGATTGACTTCGACAGACTCGCTATCTGCATCCGATACAGAGATACTATTGCTGTTGCTAGCAGAGAAGATGCGAGGAGTATTTTGATTCGTCGTTTCTTTGCCGATATCAGTCGCAATGTTGACACTCCAACTGGCAATATTTCCAGGAGTAGTAGCATTGGAAGCTTTAGCATTATATTGGTTGGCATCAACTGCATACAATTTCCAAGTGCCGTTGGGATTAGTTTTATTGAAAACAGAAAGAGTCGAACCGTAAGGCCCTTCTGGTGCCCCTGTCGGTGTATTCTGAGGTATAACGAAAGGATAAATATCGCGAGCATTGTTTAACGAATAGTTACTCGGTTTGTAGCTGCCTGAAGCGATAGTTGGGACTGTAGAATTAGAAAAATCATAAAGAAAAGAGGCTGCATTATCATCTAACTTCAGCGTGACGTTGTTGAGTGGTTGTTCAGATGGAACGTGAGACATTAACACCACGTTTTGTCCTTCGGGCCCAACTAGCAAGAGGTTGATTGTCTGCGGTGAACCAGTGGGAGATTGACCATAGGTTTTAACATTGTTGAGAGTGATAGTAACACTGTCTACTTTTCCTGTTACACCTGAAACGTCAATAGCAGACGGATAGGGTGTCGCTAAAACGTTATATACAAAGTCTCCGCTGTTGATGGTAATGTTATTCGGGTTAGTTGTGGTGGTGGTTGTTCTTCCCGGTATTGAATTAATAGGAGATTGATTGCGACGGGAAAATTCCGAGGTATCGCCTGTAGTTTTGTTAGTAGCAGTAGCAGCGAGAACCGATTTGCCTGCTACTGGAGTGTAGGCGAAGTTGATATTAGCATTGCCAGCGCTATCTGTAGTAACGTCTTGGAAACCTAGAAAAGTTTCACCTTGACCTGCACCTGCGGGGTCATAACTTGTATTAGCAAAGAATTCGACGCGGAAGTTGCTGTTAGGATTGCTGTTGAGAATGCCCTTGACTGTGTTCCCACTAACTGAGGTCATAACTGGGTAATTTTGCAGGTTATTGCTGCCTGTATCCGCATCGCCCAAATCGTTGGTAGTGATGCCATTATTACCGATTAAGTCAATACCTAATCTTTTGTTGTTAAAGATACGATTGCCTTGTATGGTGTTACTGCCGGAAGGTACACGATTATTAATCTCAATGCCACTCCCTTTATTGTTAGCAATGATATTACCTTCTCCAGGTGCACTGCCACCGATAGTATTATTCGGGTTTTGGCCTAATATCAAAATGCCATCGCCATCGTTACCTAAAGCTATTGTCCCCGTGGCATCAGTCCCAATGTAATTGCCAGTAATTTTGGTGTTTGTAACATCTGCCTTCGCAGCAAATATGCCTGTAAAGCCGTTGCCAGAGATGACGTTGCGGGAGATAATATTACCTGTTATGGGCGTGACAACGTTAGGAGGATTGTTTACATTGTAATTTTGGATTCTGATTCCACTGGAAGTGTTGCCTACAGCAATCGTACCGCTAATATCAGTGCCAATGTAGTTATCCTGGATTGTATTGTTGTTAGTCTGTACCGAAATGCCGTGACCTAAATTGAAATTTCCACCCTTTCCAAATCTGTTAATAACCAATCCTTGAATGGTGCTACCACTGGAATCTTCTGCGCCGCCAAAAGGGCTCTTGCCTAAATCTAAACCATTAATATAAATATAATTGGCAGATGAGGCTGGTTGTTGTACAAAACTGCCATTGAGTTCGATAATTGGTTTGCCAGCATATCCAGGTTGAGATTTGCCATTGATAATAACTGGGCTGGTGATGACAGGTAAGGCTTGATTAAGGGTAATGGTATAAGGGCCAGTACCGGGAATGTTAAAGTTAATTGTGTCTAATCCGGGATTGGAATTGGCTTGGTCGATCGCACTTCGCAGAGAACCCGTACCGCTATCATTGGTATTGGTCACGCTATAGGTAGCCAAAACAGACGCATAATTTTCCATTGCGTCTGACTCGAAGGCTAGGGGCGATTTAATGTTGCCGATTTTTTCTTCTAGTTCCCAATTCCCACCTAATTTTGCACTCCCCGTCAGATGCTTGGATGCGGCGATATTTGCACCGGTGAGGGATGCAATGCGGTGGAGGAAGAGTCCGCCGGGGAATAAATTCCTCGTCTCATAGCAAAAGTCCTCTTTAGAGAACTGTTTAATCGTGAGGTTATTTTCAGTCGGTTTCAACCGACTTTCGCTTTGAGACAGGGAATTTATTCCCTGGCGGACTTTCGGGAAAGCGCCGGATGCTGCTGCTACATTGCAGCCGTAAATCAGGATATCTGCATCAACTGTTAAGGCGCGCCGCCATTGTTGCAATTGCTGGCTATAAGCTTCTAGGTTATCGATAGATAGTCGGGTTTTACCGAGTTGCAAGCTTCCCGGTTCGCCGTGGGAAACTAGATGAATGCTGTCAATATTGGTGCGATTCGCTAAGACTTCGCTAATTTGTTCGATTCCATCTCTGTCGGAGTCGAGAATTATTGCTTCTACTCCTAATTTCACTCCATCCAGGAGTGTTTGATAGTCTGTTACTGCCACATCGATAAATACTGCTGATAAAACTCGTATCATGGCTGTACACCCTCTGGAATCAAGTTAACAATTTTTCATAAATCCAGGACTAGCACACCAGAACTCAAAATACCCGTTTGTTTGACAGTAAAAATACCTAAAATTGTGATATTTCTGAGAACAAATCGGTTTTTTTTCAAGTCTTCAAGTCTTAAAATTTATTAATTGAGACTATGATACCCAGCCTACTTACGTAGGCAAAAATTTTTAATAAAAATACATATTTTCGACTTTCCCACTTACTTACTGCCCCGATCGCGCCTCCGATCAATTTTGGCCAACGCAGCACCCGAAACATCCGCCACAATACTGATAATCCGATACAAAGCCACCGCACTCAGAATTATACCCGTAGAAAAGCGATCGCCAAGCAGGGCGATCGCCGTAGCTTCAAATACTCCCATACCTCCCGGTGCACCAGGGACAACTAAACCCACCACAAAGGCAAAACAAAAAGCACCAAATAAGTTCGGAATATCATTAAAATTCACCGGATTTAAAGCCATCACAGTCAACACAAAACCGCTTCCTCGCAATCCGATAAAACACATTTGTCCAATTAACGGTACTAAAGGATAGCGTTTAATTGGTAAATTTATTTTGTGTTTAGCCTTGACACTCGATGTTATTTTCGCTAGATTGGAGCTAGACTCTGTAGGTAAATTCAGTCCCTCAGCCGCCGACACCCCAGAATTTGAATTTTTCCCATCCTGCTTCTTTAACTTCAACTTCTCTACAAATAGGACGATCGGATTCAGAATTCGCGGATGAATCGCCGTTAAAATAGCAGCAGCAGCCACAATCCGCAAAAACCAATTAATTTTATCAAAACATAGCAAGCCAATCAAAACACCTGCCGCAGCCATCAGCAGAGGTTCTAACAACACGCTGAGAGTAGCAACTTTCGGCGAAATGCCAGCCTTTTTGGCATCCAATATCCTACCCCAAAAATGCCAAATATTTCCCGGTAAATACTTAGCAATATTAGTTTTGAGAAAAACTTGAATCGCCCAAGCTGCATTTACACGTTGACGAAATTCCCGCAAAATCAACATCCACACCCAGCCGACAAAAATTAGCGAAAATAAAGTGCTGCCCAGGGCGATCGCCAATAAGGGAAAACTCGTAGCCACAATTCGGATATTCGCCACTTCTTGCCAGTGAGTGACAAAAGCTTGGGCGATAAATAAAAACGTCCCGCCCAAAATACAATAGCGTAAATAAGGTTTGAGACGCGATTTTGCCACCTGGAAAAAGTTCTGAATTAGACGTAAATTTTTGTTTCCCATTTTCTGATACCAATTTTGAATTTGGGATTATTGATTTCTTAACCACAATCTCATGTTTTAAATTTAAAATTTAGATCGATCGCAATTATTACGGAGTATCTTTCTATGGCTGGCCCGAGTCCTGACGGTCGTTCCTATCTTTTAGATAATAGCCCCAATAGTTTCACTTTAACACCGGGCTTTTTAACTCCTTACCCAAATGGACTATTGGCTCTGGGCGGCAACGATTTTGTAGTCGGTGCGTCAGATGCCGATCGCCTCAGCGGTGATGACGGTAACGACAGAATCCTGGGTGGAGCCAATTCCGACACACTCTTCGGTGGTGCCGACAATGACATCCTCAACGGCGGTATCGGTAACGACATCCTCTTCGGCGACTCCGGTAATGATACCTTGCAGGGAGGTAAAGGAGCTGACTTACTCAACGGCGGTAAAGGTGCCGACGTTTTGATCGGCGAGGGCGGCAAAGATACCCTGACAGGAGGGTTGGGCTCCGATACCTTTGTCTTGCGCACCGATTCCGCAGTCATGGATTTGATGGCGGCAGACATAATTACTGATTTTAATAGTTCAGTGGATGCGATCGGACTCACTGACAATCTTACCGAAGCTGACATAGTTCTCGAACAACAGGCGATCGGCCCTTCTATTTCCGATACCATAATCAAAATTCGCCAATCCGGTGCTATTCTAGGCGTAGTTACCAACAAATTGCCACAAGACCTCACGGGTAAATTCATCTCTGCAACTCCCGTATTGAGCAACCAACTCAGCCAAGCTCGCGACATCGGCACTCTCAGCAGCCCTCAAACAATTACCGACTCAGTTAGCAACGCTCAACCAGACGATATTTACCGCTTTAGCTTATCAGTAATTAGCGACTTCAGCTTAAATGTCAGTGATTTCAATACCGATGTTAACCTGACCATAATCAAAGACATTAATGGCGACAATGCTGTGGACTTCACAGATATTATTGCTTCGGCTCAAGAGTCTAATTTATCATCAAAATCCCTACAACTAAATGCTTTGGCACCAGGAACTTACTACGTGCGAGTTTCTCAATCCCAAGGTAATACAAACTTTACCCTAAATCTGTCTGCAACACCCACAACTATTTCTGCCAACAATCTTAACAACTTAGAAGGTTTTGACTCTCGTTTTGGATTTGGTTTAGTCAATGCCGCCGCCGCCGTTGCTAAAGCCCGAAACAGTCCCACTTTTCCTGATGTTCCAGACTTAGGCGGCGACGACTGGGGCAGAGATTTAATTAAAGCCCCAGAAGTTTGGGCTCAGGGGTTAACTGGAGACGGAGTTGTGGTAGCGGTAATTGACAGCGGAGTTGACTATAATCACCCAGATTTGACCGGGAATATTTGGAGTAATAATGGGGAAAACGGCATTGATGCCCAGGGTCGAAATAAAGCTAATAACGGGATTGATGATGATGGGAATGGCTTAGTGGACGATTTCCGCGGCTGGGATTTTGTGAACAACGATAATAACCCCATGGATGATAACAATCACGGCACTCATATAGCGGGTTTAGTAGCTGCGAAAAAAGATGGAGTGGGGATGACAGGTGTGGCTCCCACTGCCAAAATTATGCCTTTGAAAATACTGGATAGATCCGGTTCGGGAAGGATTAGGGATGAAATTGCTGCGATTAATTATGCAGTTGCTAATGGGGCGAAGATAGTTAATGTAAGTTTGGGTGGCTTACAGTTGAACGAACCAGAATTGAATGCGATTCGAGCGGCGGAAGCTAAGGGCGTAACTGTGATTTCTGCTGCGGGAAATGATGCTCGTCCCCAGGCAGATTATCCGGCTCGGTTTGCTAATGAGGCTGGAATTGCTGTCGGTGCAATTGAGCGGAACAAGCAGTTTGCTGATTATTCTAACCGGGCTGGAACTGAATTAATTAATTATTTTATTGCTCCCGGAGGTGACGGTGGTAAAGCCGATTCAGGGGATATTTATTCCACTGTACCCCTGTCCGTACCGGGCATTCCTTATCGTTATTTCGCGGGTACTTCCATGGCTGTGCCCCAAATCGCTGGGGTAGTAGCTTTGATGTTGCAGGCTAATCCGAATCTGACTCCGACCCAAATTAAGCAGATATTGGCAGAGACGGCAAATCGATCGGATATCATAGTTTGAATTTATGCGTGGGGTGGGGCGGGTTTCACCAACAATCTATGGGAGAAACCAAAAATCTCTAAAACCCGCCCCCACCCAACGACAAATCCCAATCTAGATTTTGGGAAAGGCGATCGCACATTAGGTTAATCTAGATTATGCGTGGGGTGGGGCGGGTTGATCTAGATTGTTTGTATTCATCAAATATTCTTTTTAAAGCGGAATGTGATATACATCACCCCAGGAATAACAGCAATAACCTCAGCAGGTATGTTACCAGTTATCCCAAAAAAGATAAGTGTAGCGACATAGCAAAATCCAAACAATAGAGAATTAGAAACCATAAGTACCTCAGTATTAGCTCAAAACAGAATATTCTGTTAAATAGTACAACTTAAATTTTCCATTCAATTAGGTTCCCCAACGAGTGGGGAGTTTGGGCGATCGGGTTGGGGTGAGCTTGCCGGAGTTGGGTGAAGTTTCCATTCAATTAGTTTCCCCAACGAGTGGGGAGTTGTTGGGAACGGTGTTTAACAATATTATTGGCTCGTTTCCATTCAATTAGTTTCCCCAACGAGTGGGGAGCTTAGATGTAGAAGGTAAGAAAGAATAACGTCTAGAGTTTCCATTCAATTAGTTTCCCCAACGAGTGGGGAGTAACCCAGTTACTCACAATAAAAATGCCAGCTAGCGTTTCCATTCAATTAGTTTCCCCAACGAGTGGGGAGTGAAGCAGAAGCATTTTTTGAGGGCATCGATGACGGCAACGAAGTTACCATGTTTCCATTCAATTAGTTTCCCCAACGAGTGGGGAGTGGGGAGTGCGTACCCATCAAGACAAGACCGAATTCGCTCTGCGATCGGTTGTTTCCATTCAATTAGTTTCCCCAACGAGTGGGGAGATATCATTGCAACCATGAGAAGCAAAACCGAATACATTAGTTTCCATTCAATTAGTTTCCCCAACGAGTGGGGAGTGAATAGTAATTGTTCTATTTCATTCACTACACTATTTAGTTTCCATTCAATTAGTTTCCCCAACGAGTGGGGAGAGAATACTAGGGAACACAAACGTTGTGTTAGACTCCCCAGTTTCCATTCAATTAGTTTCCCCAACGAGTGGGGAGTCCTCTACATTAAACCTCATACAGCGCAAGATGTCTAGAGGCCATTTGCGAGGCTCAGGATTTTTTTCTAGAAACCACACCTGTGCCCGCTCAATAAAAATCCTGAAACCCTTGCCCAGTAATGCTGCGAGGCTCGTGACGCAAAAATGACATTTCAGCCAATTTACCGCCAGCCTCGCAACACCAGCTAAATAATCACTGATCCAGGTGCTTTTGTCACCGGTGCTCCCACTCCCAACACCTCCACCTGTCCCAAAGTATGACGAGACACCGGATAAAACCGGATGCTATCCTCTTCCAGATTTACCTTTTTCCCAAGTCGCGATCGCAATTCATCAAACTTAGCTCGACTGAGTACGCACTCAAAAGCACTATACTGCACCCAAGTTCCGTAACCTTCCAACAAATCATGCACTTTACAGCGCCGTTTGTTGTCGGGAATATCGTAAATCACCACATAAAAAAGCACGGCTTAGCGAATTTGGTAAGGTTTGTAAAGCTCGGTTGGGTTATAAACGAACTGTTTGTAATCTTTGATTTGTTGGTTCAGCAAATCCCACTTAGGTTGTTTACCAGAATCCGTTTCAATTTCCTCCTCCATACGCTCTAAAAAAGCTTTCAGGTATTTGCGTCTCCCAGAATCATTTAAGAAACATCCGCCGTTACTATAGACAAAATCATTGCCAGCATCCACAAATCGGCGATTGACTAAATAGGTAACTAACGAATCAATAATTGGAGCCCGAAACTCCTCAATCAAATCCGAAGCCAAAGCCGCATGGCGTTCCGTTCCCTGATGCAAACAAGCCGAATAAGGATCGAGCCCTTGCAATTCGATCAAACTCAACAAATGATTCCAGAGAACTTGATAACCAAAACTCAGCATAGCATTAACCGGATTACCCGGAGGGCGGCGCGACCTACCCACAAACACAAAATCAGGATTGCTCAAACACTCTTCAAAAGCCGAAAAATACTGAGCCGCCCCCGCACCTTCCATCCCCATCAACTTCTCAATAGTTTCAGCTTCCCCAGCTTTTTTGATTAAATGTTCCAAACAGTTAATGGCAAAAGCAATGACATCAGAAGCTTGTCGGCGCTGCTGTCGCATCAGGATCACGCGGCTATTTTTCAGCTTAGCCTGCACAATCCGTCTAGCCACCTGCAAACGTTCTGCAAAACACAACTGTTGCTGATAGCGAGAGAGTTGTCGGTAGCCGCGTTCGATGGGAAGAATCCGCCCGTAACAGTAACCCATCCGCGAAAGATAGGCAATGGGAATATTCCGCCACAGACAAGTCCTAATTGCTTGAGTTGTGACTTGAGACTTACCAAAAATCAGCAGTTGTTCGAGGAGAGGAAGCTGTATTTCACCCAGCACAGATTCCCCTTTTTTGATAACCAGCATTTCTTGGTGCAAGGAAACGTAACAACCAGGTTGAGAAACATAAACGGTACGCATAAGCAATTATTGGGTAGTCAGAAACCGGGTTTTTTCCGAAATACTTCGTCACACAACCTAAAAACCCATAAAAACCCGGTTTCTTAGATTTTCGGAATCATCGTAGGGGCGGGTTCACCAACAATAATCGCCACTAATTAACAGAAAAAATAAACCCGCCCCCACCCAACGACAAATCTCAATCTACATTTCTTGCATCATGTATGAATCAATGTTGATACAGATTATTGGTTGGGTGAGGGCGGGTTTCTGTAGATGGTTGGTGAGTTTCCAATATTGTTGGCGAACCCGCCCCTACAGAATTCTGGTCAAGATAGATCAATTTATTTCCGTTCTAAAGTTTGCGAATCCCGTGGGAGAATTTGCGAAGAGTCCGGGCTAGAATCTAAGGAATTCGCGATTTCTTGGGCGCGGGAAGGTTGGAGGTAGCGAACGATTTGGTCAGCGATTGTCGATGCAAAAAAAGTGGCTACTGTCACTAAAAATGTGTTAGAAATTACGGCGGCTAATCCCAGGGGTGCGATTAGGAGGATGATCAGAGTGATAGTGCCATTTACGGCGGCTAGGGAAAAGTTACGGATTGTGGATGCACGGGATGTGATGTACATAGTTGTGTTATTTTGGGTTGAATATGGATGGTCAAGTTTGCTTGTAAATGGTGGTTGAGGGTGAAATGTTTTAGTTAAGTCTGTTAGGCGATCGGGGGGTTAAAACCTAGGTTCAAAGTCCGCCAGGGGTTAAAAACCCCTGGCTCAAAGCTCAAGTCCTCTTAAAGAGGACTGGGGAGTTTATGAGTAAGATTGTGCAGTCAGTTTCAACTGACTTTTGCTATGAGACGGGGGTTTTTAACCCCCGGCGGATCGGTGAAATTGTGGCATATTTCTTGGCTTATTTTTGCATTTCGTAATGAATTGACTCCCACTTATCTATCATTAACTCTCCAACACCTCTTTCAGTAAATCACAGATTTTACTATTGATAACATTAAAGGGATTCTTGTCTGGTACTACTGTTTTTAGACGCAAAATATCCCGCAAAATTTTAATGATTTTTCCTCCATCTTCTAGTTCCGAAACACCTTCAAAACTGTGGACACAACGATTCCGCTGTTCGCAATATTCGTTTAATTGTTCAATGGGTTTCAATAAGCTATCAAACTCTTGCTCGTAGCATTCCAAAATTGCAATCAACACGAACCGACTGGGAAATCCTTCTGAAAACCTAAGTTTTTGACCATTCTGAAGCTTGTAGTTGTTCAGAAAATGTTCGAGATTTCCACCATCAAAACCTTTAAGCTGATACCAAAATTCTTGAGTTTTTGTAGACTTTTCTGGCAAGTTAAATCCCAGCTTGGTTTCTACCAAAAAGCGGAGAAATCCCTCTTGAAATCTGAATACATCCACCAAAAAATCCGCATATTGCTGATTTTTTAGTTTGATTATAGCTTTGAAATAAACTTCTTTGAACAGGGCTATCCTATTTTTTTGCCGGAGACTGCTGATTTCTGAGATGAATTCAGGTTCGACAAGATTAGCAAAAGGTTGGATGACCTTGGAAGCGCCCTCAAAGTCAAAGGCGATGCGATACTGACCGTACTCAAGCAAAGCAATAATTAGGTTGGTGGAGAGATTGCTATCTTTGAGAGTTACTAAAGCGCCACTGTAATTATAATCTTCAATTTGTTTCTTGACAACCTTGAAATCAAATTCATTTTTCAAAGTATCGACATTAGTTTGAAAAACGCGATGCTGTCCCTCTTTCATTTCTCTAGGATTTCGCACCTGCCAAACCGAACTGTGGGGAGCATATCCAGCAGCTTGTAAAAGGCTCCAGGAAGTTTTCATCACAGGGGTTCCAGAAGAAGCATTAAATTCCAATCTGTCTTGTTTGCTCAAGAAGGGAATTGCTTTTTCTAGACCTTTTCGAGCTTCTTGAACTGCTAATAAGAGACTGACTGGATCTTTAGAAAGTTCTGCACCGACTGGGACTAATTCGATGCTTTCTTCTGGGATGTGAAAATCTTTGCCTTGCAGCCAATGTTTGGTATCGCTAGCTTTTTCAAGCATATCTTCAGTGTGAAGGAGAATGACGCGACGAATGCTGTATTTTTGGTCGAGAAGGTGTCGGATTAGGGTGGCTATGGAACCTTGTTCGTTGTTCTTTTCGGAGTAGGGGTCTTGGCTGCCGACGAAGGAGAGGACGATGCTGCTTGCCATTGTTGTTACCTGGATGATTTGTGAGAAGTTTTAGGGAGAAATGGGCAAGCCGGATGCTTACCCGAACAGACAAGAGAAAAAAGGTGTGATCGCACTTTTATCTGCGTCGAGGGCCGGGCTTAGGTGAATTTGAAGGTGGTGGCTGACTGCTGGAAGACATTTGACCGTAAACTAAAATAGCTCCTTGTTTTTTAAGTTCTGTGGAAAAAATCAAACGGTCAGGATGATTGCTACCAAAAATAGTTACAACTTGATAAGGCGAATCAGCCATCGGAAAAATTGACTTAATCCAGACAAAAGAAGGAGTTCCTAATTCTCCGCCGACATTGGCATTGCCACTGTTCCCGCTGACTCCTTTAAATCGAGTGTCGCCGTACAGCAGATTCAAAGCAGCACCCTTTACATTGGCGCTATCGCCTTCATTTGACCAGTTTTTCACCTTCTCTGGATTGAGCAAAACAGTATCTTTTAAGAGCCAAATTTGAGCATTACTATCCAACACATCTTGCTGGCGTTTTTTGGTTCCTGGTTGACCAGGACTGCTGGTATAATTCTTAGTTGAAGGCTGTACAGCTTTAAAAGCATCGGTAACACTTTTAAAAAAAGTCCGCCACTGCTGCTCATTGCCAACAAGCGGTAAACTATCACCATCTACGAACCAATGACAGCCGCGCATCCGACGATTTAACAGGTGCAAAGGGCGGCGAGAACCGCGTCCAACTCCTCCAAGATGAGAACCTAGAATCAGGCAACGTTCTATTAAGCTCAAATACTTGGCTTCTGTAGCCTCCAGAATAATTTTGCCTGTATACAAATAAGGGTCTTGGCGTTGAGATGGGTTAATGCGAGTGCTTACTGAAATTTTGCCTTGTTGCCCCAACTTGCCAAACAGTAACTCTTCTAAAGTTACACAAGTTTCAGCATCATACAAACCCAAAGCTACAGCCCGAAACCAATAGCGCAAAATACCCCGAATAGCTGTCGGTCGAAACTCAATATTTCCTTGGTAATTGTTTTCTTTTGTGGGCGGGTTACTGCCGTACATCCCTTGAGTCCACAGCTCAAAATCAAAGCTTTTGCTGTGGGCTAACTGTGCTTCTTGACTGACAGTGCGGCCATAACCACCGCTGACGCGAGAACCAATACCGCCAGTTTTCAGCGCATTTTCCAGCCAATTTTTTACAACCTCAACTTTGCCAGCATATTGGGGCGCTGTCGGGCAAAACCCGATCAGAAATTGAGGTTGTTCGAGAGTAAGCAAAGGATGTGGTTCGGGGTTATAAATAACTTTTTGTTCGGGATTTTGCCAATGCCATTGAGGAGTTGCTACATCGACGCTGAGACAAGGCTTAGTGGGGAAAGCATCCAAAAATTCAATTTTGGCAGCTTTGGCAGTTTTACTTTCTAGCATTCCCAATAATTCCTGAATTTCACCTTTGTTTGAATGGTGTTTTTCAGCCCAAGCTAGTGCAGCCCCTTTGAGACTGGAAGCCGGAATATAGGGAATGCCGAAAACGGGATGCAGCGCGGGTAAAAGTAACTCAGCAAAGCCACGAGTTCCTCCTACTCGCATTCGCCAGCTAAAAGAAATTTTGAAAGTATTACTTTCTCCGCCAGCTAAATCGAGAGTGCGTTGATTGAGTTTCTCATACAAATAGCTGCAATCTTTTTCAGCATTGACGGCAGATTCCAGTACGCGTTGTGGGAGGGAAAGTTTGCCCTGTTTATCGCGGCCAAATTCAGTGAAATTAAGCGCTTGTAACGGGTTGCCCATATTCCGGGGTGTTTTGGGCGGTTTTGCATCCGATTTTTGATTGGATGGCGGTGAGGTAGGCGCACCACTGCCGATGCGACAGTCGATGCGATCGCACCACAACTTAAATTTAAAAAGTTTATCTTTCAGCGGTTTAATTTGCCCCTTAGCCACTTTGCAAGTTGCCTCGTCAGCAAAGAAAAGCGTCAGTACGTTATTGTCATAACCGCCGTAACTTGCAGATGCAAATTGTTTCCCCAATTTCGAGTTACTTTTTTGCTCTGCCGGTATGAAATCCTGCCAAATATCGCTGGGATTTCGAGATTGATTTGGTTTAAAATTCATCCTTCCTCCGCTTCTCCTAGAATTGGCGTTGCCCAAAATGACCACTCTCGCGATAGTTCGATCGCCAAACGGTTTAATCCCGCATAAGCCTGTAATTCCATACCAAACAAAGTGCGCGGATCGTCGGGAGCAAAAGCCACTTGACTTAAACTTTGCAAAGTTTTCAAGAACTGCTGGTAAACTTGACCTTTGTACTTAGTTTCTCCAGATTGATATTTAAGTCCGTCCCCTGCTAAGCGGTGCAATCCCCAAGTAGAGACGTAAGAAGGCAAACTTTGCACAACTGAACTCGCTTTTTGATGATTGCTAGAATTGACTGTTTTTTTGACTTCCAGCAAGCCATCGTAGGCTGCATGACTAAAATCTCGCGTGTCTAATTTCAACATCATCTATTCTCCTTTGCTAAATTTAATTTCTACAGTTTTGTTGTCTGTCCAACCCCGCCCAAGTCCTTCTAAACCGCCAAATTGCAGCTTGTCTTTCAAGATAGTTTGGAGGGATTGGCGAATCTTTTCTGTTACCTGTTCATTTTTCCCTGGTTTTAGTCCCCAAGGGAAAAACAGAATAGTTTCTGAGGGAATCGCTTCTTCTGAGCGAAAAGAACCATCAGAGGCAGTTTTTTCACCGTCTTTGATCGCAATGCGGACTTCTCGCTGCAAACCAGTTTCTACCAATGAAGCACAATCTTGATTTGAAAGAACCACTAATTTTTGCTTTAAATCAAGAATGCCACTGCCATCTGGAATTTGTTTTAAGCATTCCCAGAAAGTAGCTTTTTTATCAATCCGTTCTACATCTGCTTCTTTCAAAATTGCCCCTTGCAAGTAGATTTGATTGCCAGAAACAGAAGTAATTGCTTTTTTGGTGCTACTTTCCTCTTCGAGGTGCGATCGCCACTCTTCAATCACCTTTCCTAAATCTTCATTTTGCAGCCAGCGGTTCCACCGACTTAGCCACAAAGGGCAAGTTATCCATACAAATTGATGGCTGAAAGAAGCTACAGGAAATAACAACAACGTGGCATCAGCAAACCAGACTTCGCCCTCGGTTGGTTGACTGCCATCCTTAATTTTTTCACCGAAAAGAGTTCCAGCTTCCTCTGGGTGCATCGTTGCTAAAACGGAACGAATTTTGCCCCGCAAAGAAGAAGAAGGAATATATGGCAGTTCGTTAAAACTTTCGCGGGCAATTCCCATCATATTACCAGCTTGAGCGCTGGCACCTGTATGCAGCGGAGTCAAAAGATAAGTGTAAGTTAGATAATTCATGGTTGTGATTCCTTGTTAATTGATTGACTTTCAAAATGAACCCAAAGTAATTCCGAGTAACCTAACTGCCGCCAAACGTGAACCTTAGTTTCTGTCTCCTCCTGAAACAACTCTTGCGGTTGATTCAAGTAATACAAACTACCGGGACGTGCGGCAAACACTTGGGGTGCAGGAATACTTTTTTCTGGTGCATTTTTGTCTCGAATGCGACAGTTGATTGGCAGTGCGCTGGCTGTTGAAACGCTGACTAATGGCCCAATTGTTTGATTGCTATTAACTGCATGAGCTAATTTCCATTCCGAGGGCCATGCACGGCACACTGATTGATGGTTACGTTTGCTGTCTGAGCGTTCAAATACTCCAGGAGTGACGAGATAGGCTATTGATTTGCCACCTTTGCTGAAGTTGTCATAAGATAACTTTTGGAGTTTTTGCCATTGGTTATCTAAGGCTTCTACCCGCTGCAAGATAGCCCGGTGTCCTTCACCGCCTAATTGAATTATCGCTGGTGTTTCGATGGCTTGATCGAGACCGATCGCCAAACTCCAACCTTCCTTTAAACGAATGGCATTTTCGACAAAATACCCGTCAGCGTCTTTGACTTGTCGCGTGCCTTCTTGAATGGCGTTGTGCGATCGAGTTTCAACTAACCAAGGTTCAAGTTCTGTTTTTGTTTTGTCTTCTGTCAGCCAGTCACCTCTGTTAATTTTACCAGAGTCTAGATAGTTTTGTACAGTGGTAAATGGCAAATATTCCCTGAATTTGTAATTGCCAATTTCCTCATCTTTGCGTTCATCCTCCTTGTTGCGATCCGAAGGTTTCACCAAAGGACAAGGCTGTTCCTTATCCCACAATGCTTGGTGTAAGTTAGAGTTTTTATCCCAGGCTAAAGGCACGAGGGGAATTGAGCCGACAAACCCGATGGGACGAGAGAAATAAAGGGTTTCATCTCGGCACAAAAACGGGCCAGTAATTCGCAAATCTATCTTGTCTCCTAGCAGTTTCCGCAAAGCCCCGGCAATGGTATGTCCATTGGGAGGAAAAGTGCTACTAGCCCAGGCTCTTTCACCTGGTGTGAAGGGTTTGGCATCCCTGAACAATAAAATATCGAGAGGGGTAATTGTGTACCAATTCATTGACGTTCACCTCCTAGTTTGATGTCGCGGTTGCGGATGAGAAAGGCGGCGAGTTTCAGCCAGTTGTTAATTTGCCGATCGCACTCTTTACCAGCTTCAGTTGTCCGCCATAATCCTTGCAAAAACTCTGTTAACAATTCTTTAAAGTGTTCGAGCATTGATTCATCGCCTTTAAAAGCTTCTCGGCGACTGCAAAAAGCATTTGTCCACGGTTCAATTGCCTCATAAATCGGTGCTGGATGCTGACTCCAGATAGTCGCAGCTTGCTCAAAAATTGCGCTGTCTAAATCGGGAATAGCAATCAGTTTTTGCCATTGATGGAACACATCAAACTTACAAGTAGCTTTCAAAATATTTCCATTACCGTAGAGAATGCGAACTTGTACAGCATCTTTAGCTTTACCCTCTGGCGATTTATGTTTTTTTGCTCCTTCTTCTTTTCCTTCTGCTTTCCACAAATTTTCCAAAGCGATCGCCATCGGCACGGAATGGTGAGCAAGAACAATGCCAAAACTAATCGTTGCCTTGTGTCCCATTGTAAATAATGGACGTTCAGATAAATTATCCGGCAATTTATCCCCATTCCACCGCCAGTAATCTCCCTCACTAATAAACTCATTTTTGGGGTCATTAACACCTTTAAAACATTGGCGAATATCCCACAGCCAATTATCCCATTCCCAAAGATTGGTATAGGCTAAAACATCATCGCCACCGCCATAAATTAGCCGTCCAGCGTAGCGCTGTTCAGTGAGATAAGGAACTAATTGATTTGAGAAATCTAACAAAGCCCGACTCAAAGCGCTGTGAGTAGAAGGCCCCATGCGCTTTTGCACTTCCAGAAACTCTTTAAAGGACTCCCGAAACTGCTCCGGCATTTGATTAATATTGCGGTGCAAAGCATCAGGAAGATAATGTTTATATGCTTCTAGCTTTGTACCTTTGAGCCACTCACCCATACCGTCGCCATCGCCAGCAGCTAAAACGTACCAATCCGTTGGATTATTGCCCGGAGCAAATAATTTAGAAATGGATTCTCGCAGTTTTCTCAACTCTTCTTGTTTAGCTTTTTGTTTTTTAGTGTGAGTAAATGGTTGGTCAGGATTATCACTTTTTGGGTAATAGTCATCAATCAACCAGCCAGCATTCAGCAAGCGCGGATTGTGCCACTTAGTGTGATTTTTGGCAATCCAAGGAATACCCCAAGGTAAATTTGCTGGTGCATATTCACCGTCATTTGTCCATTTAAAATCACCGATAACTTTTGCACAAGATGCCAAAAAGTAGTTAATAGCTTGCTGATTCCCTGCTGCTTCCATTGTTCGCAGCCAGCCAGCTACACCCGAACTCAAATCGGGATAAAGAACAGGTATTTTCCCCCGGTGATTTTCGGCTTCCCCTGGAAACAGTTCTTTGAGCAAAATTTGGTGCAAACCGCGCTTGATGATTTCAGTCGCATTGAGTTGTTCAATACCGTCGAATAACCCCATATCATAAGACCAAAATTCCCTAGTTTGTTCCTCCGTAGCCCAATCATTTTGTTTGGAATTATAGGTGGGATGCACGGCAGATCCTATTCCTGAAACCGTGGAACGGGGGCCAAAGGCAGTAGGCAGTTGCCAAGTTCTAGAATTTTTAACAGCATTGAGACTGAAGCGAAGGGAGTCAAAAATACTCGCCCACCAAGAGCCTGCATTCATATTAGGCTGCTTTGCTCTAAACTCGGCTCTGGTTTCCGGTTGAGAGAGGTTTTCTTGGGACTTGGGAGATGTGTTTCTAAATACAGCTTCCAGAAACTTGTATTCTGGCTCAATAAATAATTTTGGATGCGGATTAGCAAAGTCATTTTGCTTTTGAATCCATGCTTTGTACTCAGTTTCTTTGCGGGGGGAATGATGCAATTCAGCATCGGAAGAACCGATCGGCACTGCTGTCCAGTATGTCTGCCACTGTGTTTTTAACCACCCCTCCCAAGTTTGGGAGTTGATATTGCGCCACTGTTCGCCGCCTTCTGTTTTGTCTGCTTGCAGGAAAGCTAATACTTTTTGCCCGATATTTTTCCATTCTTGGTGAAGCGTTGCTTCGGCATAAGCCATCGCTGCGCGGACTGGATTCCCGCTGGTTGCTTCTGCACCTTGACCGTTATTAGGCAAGATCATTACTAAGACATTGGGAAATCCTGCTGTGAGTAATTGTTGTTCCCAAACTGACTGGGATGGCTGTTTAATCCACTCTTGAAAATCGGGATATTTTTGTAATAGCCAATGGTCAATTAGGGGTTGGGCGTACAAACAAGGGTAAAGCAGAGTATCGGGGCCGTATTTCTGGGCGATTGCCCAACAAACTTTGGCAGAAAGATAGTGTAGCAGCCAGGAACCAGCCCAAAAATCTCGCATTTTGCGGCTGGATTTGATTAATTCTTGTACGGGGGTAAAACTGAAGGTAGCGACATAAGGGCGCGATCGCGGCCAATTGCGATCGCCTTTTTTGGGATAATCTTCTGGATTGTCGGAATACCCTGCTAATCCTCCAGCTAAAGCAGAAGTCATAGTAACGTGACTCCATAAAGAAGCATCGGGAATGCGCGTTTCTGCGGGCAATAAATGAATGCACGGCTCATCTGTTGCTGCTCCCAAAGAGGTAGAAAGTGCCTGTGTATAGCACCGCCACAACCACCAAAATACTTTTTGCGGATCTTTCCATTTTTTAATAGGATCGAGTGCAGTTTGTTCAACCCAATCTAAAAATTTCGCGCGATCGCGATCGATAATTCGGTGATGCCACTGTTCTAAAATCAGAGTTTGTGCTTTTCCCGATAACAAGTGGCGTAGCTGTAACCCTTGACTGTCATAGAGTACGGCACTGTGTTCCGGTGGCAATCTACCAACAGTAGTCCGATCGCTTGCGGCTGCGATTAAATCACACAATCCTACATACTTCAGCCAAGTTCCATTCAAATTGGTTTGGGAATGAGTTGCTGGTTCTTTCGGAGACTTCCAGCCCTCCATACACTGCAACTGTTCCCATCCCCCCTCCCGACTCATGTCTCGATGCAGCGACTTGAGGACTGGATCGTGCATCAATCCCCAAATCTTGGCTTGCCAGAATGTTGACATTGCTGTTATTCGCTAACGATTAAACTCAATATACCAGCCGAGCCAGCTTCATGTCTCAATTTTCGCAATATTCATTAAACGTGTTCTCAGCCACAAAGCTCTCCAAATAATAGCTTCCAGACAATTCTATATTTTTATGTCAATATTGTCTTTTACTTGAAATTTCAGCAACTTACTGATATACACCCATCATGGCCAAAAAACCGATCGCTCATCCCTACGCCGACAAACTCACCTTCGATCGCATCATGCTCCTCATCGCCACATTAGTAAACCATCCCGGAATCGGACACTCTGACACCGAAACCTCCGACGGCAAATATCACGATGCTTTACTAGAAGTCCAATCTCAATTGCAGCAAATAGCCGCCGAATTCAACATCGAATTTCCCGAAAACTATCCCGCAACTCCCACAATTCGCAAAGACTTAGAAACTTTGCGACACTACGGAATCCTAGACAAACGAATGTATCGATTCGGTTACTATCTCGGCACCGGCGCAATGACTCGCGAAGAACTACTATTCGCATTTCAAGCAATAGCATCTCAAGCTAAATATCAGGGAAATCCCCAAGCCCGCAGGATTTATGAAAAACTCACTAAACTGTTGCGCGGATTGGATATCGAACTCAAAGGCCAATTGTTTTATCCGGTTCGCGAACACCTGAATCGGGCGATTATTTACACCGATCCTGTCGAAATGGTCGATCGCCAAGAATATCGCAATACCCTATTTCACAAACTAGACATGGTAGAAACAGCCATAGTTAAAGGCCAGGCGATCGAAGTTTACCGCGAAAAAGATTATTATGGCAAAGGCAATGTCGGTTTCCGGCGAATCTGGCCTCTGCAACTGATTTATCACGATATCGCCTGGTACCTGATTTGCGAAAATTGCGAAAACGGACATTTGAAAGTAGAACGAGTGAATCGCTTTACTGACTACTGCGAAATTATCGATCCAGAGGGGCGTGGTTTAGCCCTACAGGAACAAAGTTTGAAAATAGCTCACAAGTTGTTAAAAAACGGCTGGGGGCTGTTATTGGGCAATCCAGAGCAACAGCAGGCAGAATTGCAGGGTACGCTGAAATTGCAAAAAGTGAAGGTGCGGTTTTTTGAGAAGGTAGTGGGATTTATTCTAGAGGGCGATCGGCGACATCCGCGACAAAAAAAGATTAAGGAAGGCCCAAGGGATAGTTTTGGCAATCTGCTATATGTGGATTATCAGATCGATTTGCCCGATCGCTCTTTGAACGAATTTAGTCTGTGGGTTAACAAATATATGGAAAACGCCCAAGTGCTTTCCCCGCCGAGTTTGGTAGAAAAACACCGACAAGCAGCGAAAGATTTGTGCGATCGCTACAATTTGTAAATCCAAATTGTTGACAGAGGATAAAAAAGCCGATCGCCGCTGATATCGTTCTCCATTTTGGGCGATCGACTACCTCTTAAGGCATATTCAAAAAAAAGTTTTTGAGAATTTATTTAAATTTATTATACTACTCGTAATCTGGGTCAGTAAATATTCTGTAATATCAAATCACATGACAGCCGATAAAACCGGATTTAGCATTAGCGCGATCGCGATTCGCCGCCACATCGGCACCCTGATGCTGACACTGGCAATTATAGTCGTGGGCGTTTTTTACATCACCCAACTGCCAGTAGATTTGCTACCCTCCATCACCTATCCCCGGATCAGCGTGCGCCTAGATGCCCCCGGAGTTTCTCCAGAAGTCGCAGTTGACGAAATTACCCGCCCCCTCGAACAAGGACTTTCAGCGACAGAAGGCGTCACCCAAGTGTTCTCCCGCACCCGCGAAGGACAAGTCAGCGTCGATTTATTCTTCAAACCGGGCGGAGACATCAACCAAGCCCTCAACGACGCCACAGCCTCAGTTAACCGCATTCGTAACCGACTCCCAGACACAGTTGAATCCCCCAATCTGTTTAAATTTGACCCTTCCCAACAGCCAGTTTACGAATTTGCGCTGACTTCAGACTCGCGCCAAGGCGTAGATTTGCGAGTATTTGCCGATGATGAATTAGCCAGGGAAATTAACGTGATTCCCGGAGTAGCTTCTGTTGACGTTTCCGGCGGCGTTCAAGAAGAAATTCAAGTGAATATTGACCTGAATCGCCTGCAAAGTTTAGGAGTTAATCTTAACGACGTTTTTAATGCTTTGCGATCGCGCAATTTAGACACTTCCGGCGGCCGACTGCGCCAAGAATCCGACGAACCGCTGACTCGCACAGTCGGCCGCTTTAAAACAGCAGCAGATATCAAAAACCTATCCTTTCAAATATCCGGTTCCAACCCGCCCAAACGAGTTTACCTGCGGGATTTTGCCACAGTCAATGACGGCACGGAAGAACAGCGAGTTAAAGTTTTTCTGAATCAAAAACCAGCCGTTAAAATTAGCATCTTGAAACAGCCGGATGCCAACACGATTACCGTTGTTGATGGAGTGAAAAATCGCCTCAAAGAAATGCAGAACTCCGGCTTGATTTCGGCAGACATGAAAGTAGTTACTACCTTAGACGAATCCCGATTTATCCGCAATTCCCTAGCCGATGTTGCGAATGCGGGAATTTCCGGGGCAGTCTTGGCTGCGATCGCCGTTTTGTTCTTTTTAGGTTCCCTCAGACAAACTCTGATTATCTCTCTAACTATTCCCCTGTGTACTCTCGCAGCCATTATTTTAATGCGCTTGTTCGGCTTATCGCTGAACTTGTTTAGTTTAGGGGGTTTAGCCTTGGGAATCGGTCAGGCGATCGACACCAGCGTCGTTATTTTAGAAAATATTGTAGTCGGTCTAGACAACAATCCTCACCTGAAAAAAGGCAGAATCAAAGACCGCAAAGAACGCACGATAGAAGAGTCAGTAATGCGGAGTCAAGAAGTCGAATCAGCAATGGTTGCCTCCACTGCCGCTAACTTAGTATCAGTGCTACCATTCTTGCTGATTGGCGGCTTCTTTTCCCTGCTATTTAGCGAATTAATTTTGACAATTAGCTTTGCAGTAGCAGCATCCCTGGTTGTAGCTTTAACTATAGTGCCGATGCTGACTTCTCGGTTGATGGGAATCTCTTATTCCAGTGGCATTAATAAGTTCGGACCGATTAAATATTTCAATCGAGGCTTTGAAAACGGTACGCGCGCCTACGGTGCAATGCTGTCAAAAGTGCTGGGTTTGCGACTAATTATTATTGTACTCGCTTTTGTGATTTTAGGCGGCGGAACTTGGGTGATGGCTGGTCAAATCCCCCAAGAAATCTTGCCGAGAGTTAATACAAGTCAAGCCAGATTATTTGTTTTGTTTCCTCCCGGAACTAACTTGGAAACCAATCAAAAAGTAGTGGCCACCGCCGATAAGCTGCTGTTAGCACAGCCAGAAACCGAGTACACTTTAACCACAGCGGGTGGGCTGCTGTTCGGCAACAATACGATCGAAAATTTGCTCAGGGGAAGCAGCACAATTACCCTAAAAAAAGGTACAAGTACGATCGCCTTTACCGAAAGAATGACTGAGGAATTAAAGAAAATAGACGTTCCGAAAGGAACTCGCCTGCGCTTAGTTCCAGAAGGGATTAGAGGTTTAGTTTTAACGAATTCTCCAGTCAGGGGCGGCGAAATTGATGTCATAATTCAAGGCCCAAGTGAACAAGCATTGCAGGAAGCAGGCCGTAAGATATTAAAAGAGTTAGATGAGAAGGTAAAATTAGCCCGGTTTCGGCCGGATGGAGACGCGCCGCAGTCGGAAGTCCAAATTCGTCCAGATTGGGAAAGGGCATCTTTGTACGGGCTCAGTGCCCAAGACATTGGGGAGACAATTCAGACAGCCATTGAAGGTACTGTTCCAACTCAATTGCAGCGGGGAAACCGCTTAGTAGATGTGCGCGTGCAGTTCGATCGCACTTCTGTCAAAAATATCGCCCAACTCGGACAAATTCCCTTATCTGGCAATAATAGCATTGTCCGTTTGAGCGATGTGGCAAAAATTGCGATCGGCAAAGCGCCGGGAGAAATTCAGCGTCTTAATCAGCGGCAAGTTTTTTTAGTTGTCGGAAACTTAAATCGGGGTGCAAGTTTGGGCGATGCTGTGAATCAAGTCGATGCAGTTTTATCAGAATTGAAGCTGCCAGAAGGAGTTAGAATTGTGCCGAGTTCGGCTGCGGAAACTAACAATCAATTGCAAACTTCGCTGAAACTTTTGGGCGGGTTGGCGACGTTTTTAGTATTTGTCGCGATGGCGGTACAATACAATTCTCTGGTTGACCCGCTGGTGATTTTGCTGACAGTGCCGCTGGCGTTGAGTGCGGGTATTTTCGGGCTGTATGTGACCAAAACTGCGATCGGGGCGACGGTGATGATCGGGGCAATTTTGCTGGTGGGAATTATCGTGAATAACGGCATTATTATGGTGGAGTTGGCGAACCAAATTCGGGAAGAGGAAGGAGTCGATCGCACAACAGCAATTCTCAGGGCGGCACCTCAACGTTTGCGTCCGATTTTGATGACAACTATTACGACGGTTTTGGGTTTGTTTCCCCTAGCTTTGGGGATTGGAGAAGGTTCGGAGTTTCTGCAACCTTTGGGGGTTGTGGTGTTTTCGGGTTTGTCGCTGGCTACTTTGCTGACGTTGTTTATTATTCCCTGTTTCTATATTTTGCTGCACGATTTCTTCGGGATGTTTGGGGCGAAGAAGAAGCCGCAGCCTGTGGCAATTCCCGTGCAGAAGGCGGCGGGAAAGACTCCGAATTTATAGGGTAATTTGCTTGTTCCCAGGCTCTGCCTGGTAACACAGATCCGGAGGCTCTGCCTCCACTTTTGCTAAGCAAGCGAAGCGAGGCAGAGCCTCTGGACATCGGTTCCCAGGCAGAGCCGGGGAACCAGTTATC
>NZ_JBGJZU010000020.1:53377-62744 GCF_041354475.1 Microcoleus sp. | reverse complement strand
TCGGTTCCCAGGCAGAGCCGGGGAACCAGTTATCCATTACTTGTTCCCAGGCTCTGCCTGGTAACACAGATCCGGAGGCTCTGCCTCCACTTTTGCTAAGCAAGCGAAGCGAGGCAGAGCCTCTGGACATCGGTTCCCAGGCAGAGCCGGGGAACCAGTTATCCATTGCTTGTTCCCAGGCAGAGCCGGGGAACACAGATCCGGAGGCTCTGCCTCCACTTTTGCTAAGCAAGCGAAGCGAGGCAGAGCCTCTGGACATCGGTTCCCAGGCAGAGCCGGGGAACCAGTTATCCATTACTTGTTCCCAGGCTCTGCCTGGTAACACAGATCCGGAGGCTCTGCCTCCACTTTTGCTAAGCAAGCGAAGCGAGGCAGAGCCTCTGGATATCGGTTCCCAGGCAGAGCCGGGGAACCAGTTATCCATTGCTTGTTCCCAGGCAGAGCCGGGGAACCAGTTATCGATTTCAGTCCTCTTTTAGAGGACTTTCGCTATGAGACAGGGAATTCATTCCCTGTCGGACTGTCGGACTCACAAACAATATCGCTACTGCATTTGATGTTAAGCTGATGCACCCTAATAAAATCAGCCAGTAAGGTACATTTGACACTATCACATATTTATACTACAATAATACTACATACTAACAGACAAAACAAACTCAAACAAAAATGCCCTACGAAAAATTAGAAATATCAACCCCAAAACCCGTCCTATCTTGGGCAAACCACGCCCTAGGCGCCAAAGAAACCAATATGGCAAAAAATGTAGCATCTTTGCCATTTGTATTCAAACACGTCGCCCTAATGCCCGACGTACATTTAGGCAAAGGTGCTTTAGTCGGTTCAGTAATTGCCACAAAAGAAGCGATAATTCCGGCGGCTGTGGGCGTCGATATTGGTTGTGGCGTAATTGCTATTAAAATGCCATTCAAAGCTCACAAATTAGAAGGCAAACTCAAACAAATTCGCCTCGATATCGAAGCCGCAATTCCTGTCGGATTTGCCGAAAACAAAGAAGTCGAAAGAACCGTCACCAACTGGCAAGAATGGCGCGAGTTTAAAGAACTTCATCAAGGTGTGCAACACCAAGAAAATAAAGCCCTAAAACAAATGGGTTCCCTCGGTGGTGGCAATCATTTTATTGAGGTTTGTGTTGATACCGAAGACTTTGTTTGGCTGATGCTACACTCCGGTTCTCGCGGCATTGGAAATTTGCTCGCACAGCACCATATCGACACTGCTAAAAATTTAGCTAAACTGGCAGAAATTAGTCTGCCTGACCAAGATTTAGCTTATTTTGTAGCGGGTACAAAGGAGTTTGCTGCTTATTGGCACGATTTGCAGTGGGCGCAAAATTATGCTCGTTTTAATCGTGATGTGATGATGAATCGGTTTAAGCACATTGTGGAAAAGCACGTTGCGGGCGGCAAACCTACTAAGCCATTGTTAAAGGTGAATTGCCATCACAATTATGCGGAAAAAGAGGTGCATTTTGGCGAAGATGTGTATGTGACTCGCAAGGGTGCTGTACGCGCCAATGTACAGGATTACGGGATTATTCCGGGTTCCATGGGGGCGAAGTCTTTTATTGTGAAGGGGAAAGGTAATGTGGAAAGTTACTGTTCTTGTTCTCACGGTGCGGGGCGGTTGATGTCTCGAACTCAAGCGAAGAATGTGTTTACTCTTGATGATTTTGTGCGTCAGACTGAGGGGGTTGAGTGTCGGAAAGATGAGCAGTTTTTAGATGAAATTCCGGGGGCTTATAAGCCTATTGATGAGGTGATGAGTCAGCAGTCGGATTTGGTGGAAGTTGTGGCGACTTTGAAGCAGGTTCTTTGTGTCAAGGGGTGATATAAAAACGCCTAAAAGCATGGCGGCTAAATTCAAATTGACCGGCTTGGAGTCGCTTGGAGGTGGCAAATTCGATCGCACAAACAACACCAAAAAGGGGAAATTGAACTCTTTTCAACTTCCCCCCTCTTCACAAATATTCGACTTTCGGAGCTTTTTCTCTAGCAAGCCATCTGTCGCGACTCTTTTTCTAGCAAGCGCAGCAGTCTTTCATCACCTTTAGCCCTGGCTATTTGCTGTCTGCGATCGAGAATATTGCAGATATGCGCCCGGTGGACTGTTGCCACTTCCTCAGCTTTTGGATAGGATGGAGCCGCTGCGATCGCCATCGTTGCTGCGGTATCAACCGCTACGTCCTCTTCAATTTTCGGAGATGGTCGATCGCTCCTGTAGCCTACCCCACGGTACTGCAAATCCTGGGGGTGCTGAGGCATCGGAATATGTCTTGGATAACGATAGTTCCAGTTTTGACCCCGATATTTGCCCGCTACTTCGCCTTCCGTCATGTCAACTGTCGGAATGTCGTAGTCGTAGTTAGCACCGCGATAAGCGAGTTTCATATTTTTTGATCCTTATAGGTCGATAAAAAGGGTAGTCAGCTCTGGTTTGCTTTTTGCTATTCAAAAAAATCTTACTTTCTGTATTGTATTTTACCGTTTTCCTAAATAACCAGGAAAATTAACAAAACTTAATATTTAAGCTACCAAACCGCAAAAAAAAGCCCGCTGTAGCGGGCTCTAAGGGTTTGCTGGGGGTCGATCGACCCTCAGTCAATCAATAGGTGACTTCCTAGTGGTTTCGTTAAAATAGGAAGTTAGGGGTAACACAGCTCAGAGAAAAGCCTCTAGCCCACTGTTACTTGATCGGTTTGCACGCCCGTGGCGCCCTCTTCGGCAGAGGCGATCTTCACTAACTTGTCGAGAATTTCTTGACTGGGAACCTGGCCCTTGAGAACCACCGTACCGCTGAGTTGAGCCACCCATACGGAGTCAATATCAGCAACTTCGGAGTCTTCGTCAAAAGCTAAAGCAACTCGCTTTGCTAGCCCGCTTTCGTCAAAATTCCCGTCTGGACCTACCTTCGCAGGAGCGATCGATTGGGACTGTGCCGCTTGCTGCACTACTTGTGTCATCGGCTGAGCCTGGGGTTCAGGCTTTTCAAGTCCGAACAGTCTTTTGAACCAACCCATTGTAGATTCTCCTGAAAATACAGTTTTTTATAAGATAACTTTAGAATTCCCAAAAACCCAAAAATTTGCTAAAACTCACCTTTGGACTGATTTTTTCGGTTGTTGAATTATGTTGATGTTGCTGTTTTATATAGGGGACGACGATCGCTACGCCCTGGATACCAAGCGCGTGAGTCACTCTCCAAGTCTACCCCCCTCAATTTTGATAATATTTTTCCGCTTCCAACCAATTCAGTTTTAGCAAACTATCATCTCCCCATGTCAGCTTAGCAGTGGGTTTAATTACCTGGACTCCCAAAGCACGAATAATTTGGGCCGCCACAGCCTTGGCTAATAGGGGTGGTACAGAATTTCCGACTTGACGAAAACCGTGCCATTTGGTGACGTGAAATCTAAACCAGTCAGGATAAGAATGTAGTCGCGCTGCTTCCCTAACCGTAATGCACCGAGGTGCGATCGGGTGAATGGGCCTCGGCGAAGTATAAGCCCCTCTAGCCCTGTCTGTTCCTGCTCTGAGAGTGTTGCAAACTCCGTCGGGGTGCAGTTTGTAAAAACGGCTGATCGGCTCTTTTTCGCCGTGTTTTGCCGCCATAAACCTTTCGATACATTCCTGGGAATGTTTGGTGCGCCAACTAGAAGAGAGGATTTGTCTATCGTACTCGCGAGGGTAGGAATAATCATCCTCTGAAGAATCAATGCCGCGCATGATACTCGCGTAGTTACTAGATTTTCCATACTCCGCCATTACCCAATCTCGGTACAGTAACTCGCTGTATAGTTCCACTTCTGGCAAATCTCCAATGGCCTCCAGAACTGTTGGGACAAGAGGCAAATCAGGATTATTTTTACCTTTTCTTTTCCGCTTGCTAGGCTCGATTTTCTGATTTAATTTGGGCAGTAAAGTAATCGGTGGAGGATATTTTGGTAATTCACAACCAGCCTTAGAACCCAGGAGAAACAATCTTTTGCGAGCTTGGGGAACTCCGTAGTGAGCGCTATTGAGAACTTGATAATTTTCTTCTACTTGATAGCCTGATGCTATAAAAGAACTAATTAAAAGATGCAGAAGTTCCTTATGTTCTCCTGCCTTGATTCCCGGTACATTTTCCATGACAAAAAACTTGGGTTTTAGCTCCAAAACCAAGCGTTGAAAGTGAAAAATTAAAGAATTGCGCGGGTCATCTACATCGCGCTTACCCATCATCGAGAATCCTTGACAGGGCGAACCACTGATCACTACGTCTATCTGGCGCTTACCAATGGGAGAATTTTTCCTAATTTCCGCTCCGGTTAGTAGTGCTACATCTTTACACAAAATAGAACACTTAGGGAAATTAAACTGGTGGGTAGCACAATGAATAGGGTCAATTTCAACAGAGGCAAGTACATCAAAACCTGCTTGTTCAAAACCCAGTGTCATGCCACCGGCACCTGCAAATAAATCAACAGCGATCGGTCGCTTTTTCCGATTGCTTGGCATAACCTTTTAGAACCAAATTTATGTTAATTTGCTACGTTTAATTTCAGATATTTCATAATTTCCGCAGCAGCGCGATCGCACACCCCCACATCTCCCAAATGTTCCCGCATTTCCCGATAACCGTCTAAAGTTTGCTGTCGTCGATCGCCATTTTGCAGCAATTCCAGCCCGTGAAAGACTATATTTTCCGCAGTCGCCTCGTCTTGCAACAACTCAGGGACGATCGGCTTCATTTGCACCAAATTGGGTGGAGACATAAAAGGAATCGAAAATTTCAGCAAATACTGGGCAATAATCGCCGTAATTCGACTGACGCGATAGAGGACAACTTGGGGAACATCCAGCAAAGCCAACTCCAAATTAACAGTACCAGATTTAGCGATCGCCAGATCCGCAGCCGCCAAAATTTCCAGAGTTTGATTTTCTAGTAGAGTAGCGCGCAAACCAAAATCTGCAATAGCTGCTTCGATTTGGCTGCGGAAAGCAGATTGAGACAACGGAATCCAGAAATGAACTGCCGGCAATTTAGCTTGAATAATTTGAGCAGCCTCAAATATGACAGGCATCAGGTACTTCAACTCTTGGCCTCTAGAGGCCGGAATTAGAGCCACTGGGATCTGTTCCGATGGAATTCCCAAAGTTTTGCGGGCAACTTCGCGACTGGGCGCAGCCTGCATTCTATCCACCAAAGGATGACCAACCCAACTGACTTGGGCGCCTTTTTTTTCAAAATAAGTAGCTTCTTCGGGAAAAATTGCTAATATGCGATCGCAAATATTGACAATCAAAGAAGTATTGCGAGGAGAAATAGACCAAACCCACTCTTGAGGAGCAATATACCAAAGCACCGGCAACGAAGGCAAACAGCGGCGGATGTAGCTACCAATACCTAAATTTGGAGTTAAATAATCAATCAATACAACTACATCGGGCGGAGAATCTTTTAGGTATTGTTTAGCTTTTTTTTGAACTTGGATAGTTGGCCAAATATAGGGGACTGATTCTATAAGTCCCATGGAACCAATAGCCACAGTATCGGCTAAAATAGTAGCGCCAGCTTCCGCCATCCGCTGCCCGCCCAATCCGACAATCTCTAACTCTAAACCAGCGGTAGCTGCGTGACGTTTTATGGCACTAATTAACAAAGCCCCTTGCAAATCGCCCGAAACCTCACCAGTGCTAATAAAAATTTTCATATTCTGAATTTAAACAGGTGAGATGTTGGCTAATAACTCCGTAACAGCATCATATTGATCCGGCATATTAGCACAGCGTAGTAGTAATTCTAAGTCCAGATTGGGAAGGAATGTACTCCTGGCAATCTGCTCATAATTTTCACCTCTTAAATCGTAGAGAGATAACTGACTATTTTGCCAAAACCAGACTTCCCGAATCCCCAACCTTTTGTATAATTCTAGAGTATTTATACCGTCACTGGTAATTACCACTTCGATAGCAATATCTGGGACTGTTTTTTGGGTGCCTATGTCATAGGAATCATCCGGCTCTTTTCTACCCCCTAATTCTCTGTCACCCAGAGTCGGCCCGCCCTTACCATAAAATCTAATGCCATTTGCTCTCATATATGCCTCTAGCAGCATACAGAGGGTTTTCTTGATTATTTCATGTTCGGGAGAGACTGTCATAATTTGCAGTATTCGATCGAGATAGAAAAATTTTACACGCCTCAGATCTTTAAAAGCTGCTTCTATCGCTTCAAATTGCTCCCAGCTAACATCGTAGAACATAATGGAGCCATCTTGTTCTGTTTCATGGGATGTAGATTTTGCTAAAGTGTATACATTCATAGGAAAAGATTTACCTAGTTCATAGACTTATTCTACATCATTCATTTTTTACCTGGAATCAAACCGCGTCTGGGTTTGGTGACAGACTCTTGCACAAATTTCCGCAGATGCTGCAAATGGTGATTTTCCGGTAATAAATCCAACTCTGCCAAAGCTTGATTGAGAGTATAGCCCGATCGGTATAAAATCCGAAAAGTTTTCTTCAACAGTTCCAAATCTTCTGCTGTCAAACCAGCGCGTTGGAGACCAATTTTGTTGAGCGATCGCACTCTCGAAGGATTCCCCTCGATTAACATATAAGGAGGGACATCTCGATCGATTCTGCTCAATCCGCCCACCATAGACAGTCGGCCGATATGGACAAATTGGTGAACCCCCAAAACACCGCTCAATCGAGCCTGAGACTCTATTTTAACGTGTCCGGCCAAAGCTACGGCATTAGCTATAATTACTCGATCGGCGATCGAACAATTATGACCAACGTGAACATAAGCCATCAATAGATTATGATTGCCGATGGTTGTGCTTTCTCCCGGTTGGGTAGCCCGATTAATAGTCACATATTCCCGAATTAAATTATCGTCCCCAATCTCCACCCTAGTTAGAGAACCTTGATACTTTAAATCTTGAGGTTCCAAACCAATAGCCGCACCGGGGAAAATTTGATTGCGAGCACCTATTTCTGTTAGTCCATCGATAATTGCATGAGCACCAATCTTAGTTTCCGGCCCGATTTTAACTCTTTCCCCAATTACAGCATAAGCTCCCACTTCTACAGTCGAGTGAAGTTCGGCGCGAGGATGAATCACAGCAGTTGGGTGAATCAATGTAAGCATTTTTCAGTTTTTTATAGTAATTGGTAATTGGGAATCGGGAATCGGGAATTGGGAATCGGGAATTGGGAATTGGGAATTGGGGATCCGTGAATTGGGAATCGGTGATTGATGATTAGTTATTGGCGATTAGTAATTGCTGATTCAATCAACCACTCTTAGTTGTTAGCTATTACCAATGCCCTATGCCCTATGCCCAATGCCCAATGCCCAATGCCCAATGCCCAATGCCCAATTTAATCTACCATCGAAAATGTCAATTCTCCTGAACAAGCTTTTTGTCCGTCCACTTCAGCCACCGCCTGCATTTTCCCGAAGCGTCGGCGTTTTACCCATAGTAATTCTAGAGTCATTACCAACTGATCCCCAGGCACAACTTGACGGCGGAACTTGACTTGATCAATTCCGGTAAACATCCACAATCCTTGCTCAATATCAGGCAATTGAGCGAGAACAATACCACCCACTTGAGCCATCGCTTCCACAATTAATACCCCCGGCATCACCGGTCTTCCTGGAAAATGCCCTTGAAAATGCGGTTCGTTGAAAGTGACATTTTTAATCCCTACAGCCCGCACTCCCGGCAAGTAATCAATAATCTTGTCTACCAGTGCAAAAGGATAGCGGTGAGGCAACAATTGCTGAATTTCTTCCACAGTAAAAGTGGATTTAACGATCGCAGAATCCTGACCATTCTCGGTGAGAACAGATGCAGAATTAGTATGATTTGGGGTGTTAATTTCGTTAATTTCAGTGAACGTAGACATTAAATCGCGTGTTAGATGGTGAGTGGTAACGGAGATATTCAGCATGGATCAAGCTGGCAATCTCAGGGCTAAGCCAAGTTGGACGTGTAAATTGTGACTGGCTTTGTAAGCCAAGTAGTGAGCTGTTGGCCAAGTTCCCAGCAGACTGAGATCGCCTACTAAGTCTAGGATTTTATGGCGTACTGGTTCATTTGTAAATCTCAAGGGCGGGTTGAGCCAGCCGGAGCGATCGCAAACTAAGGCGTTCTCTAGGCTACCACCTTTAATCAAACCTGCTTGTCGTAATTGGTCAACTTGGCGGGCCAGTCCAAAAGTCCGAGCCGGGGCGATCGCACTAGCAAAACTTTCTGCCTCTGGCGACCAACTGTACCATTGATTGCCGATCGCAGGTTCCTCAAAATCAATCCCGTAGCTAAACCGAGTTTCCGCAGCAGGCAAAGCAGCCACAAAAGCATCCCCATGACGCACCCAAACCGGATTCTCGACGGGTGAAAGTTGGGGGTTTTCTGGAGGATGCACCAATTCTTGGGCGACTAATCCAGCTTGGGCGATCGCCTCCACCCAAACCAGGGCAGAACCGTCAAGCAGAGGCACTTCCGGGCCATCAACCTCAATTCGAGCATTATCCACTCCCATGCCAGCCAAAGCCGCTAACAGATGCTCTACAGTGCGAATGTGAGCATCACTTGTACCTGTCAGTTCTGTCGAAAGAGCAGTCTGAGATACGGCTTCAACTGTTGCAGGAATAATTGGAGCACCGGGCAAGTCAGTTCTGACAAAATAGCGACCTTCACCAACTGCCGCGGGCAATATTCGGACGCGAGTCTGTTCGCCACTGTGCAAACCAACTCCCGACAGTTCAAATTCAGAGGCTAAGGTACTTTGAGTCATGAGTTATAGGAATTGGGAATGGGGAATTGGGAATGGGGAATGGGGAATGGGGCATTGGGCATTGGGAATTGGGCATTGGCATTCTACTCGTTACCAGGCTCTGCCTGGTAACGCCGATCGGTCGGCTCTGCCTCCATTTTCCCTTAGCAACGCGAGGCAGAGCCTCTAGACATCGGTTCCCAGGCAGAGCCGGGGAACCAGTTACATCCTAAGATGTGCTTACTCGTTACCAGGCTCTGCCTGGTAACGCCGATCGGTCGGCTCTGCCTCCATTTTCCCCTAGCAACGCGAGGCAGAGCCTCTAGACATCGGTTCCCAGGCAGAGCCGGGGAACCAGTTACATCCTAAGATGTGCTTACTCGTTACCAGGCTCTGCCTGGTAACGCAGTTCCGGAGGCTCTGCCTCCATTTTCCCCTAGCCACGCGAGGCAGAGCCTCTAGACATCGGTTCCCAGGCAGAGCCGGGGAACCAGTTACATCCTAAGATGTGCTTACTCGTTACCAGGCTCTGCCTGGTAACGCAGTTCCGGAGGCTCTGCCTCCATTTT
>NZ_JBGJZU010000020.1:0-53277 GCF_041354475.1 Microcoleus sp. | reverse complement strand
GGCTCTGCCTCCATTTTCCCCTAGCCACGCGAGGCAGAGCCTCTAGACATCGGTTCCCAGGCAGAGCCGGGGAACCAGTTACATCCTAAGATGTGCTTACTCGTTACCAGGCTCTGCCTGGTAACGCCGATCGGTCGGCTCTGCCTCCATTTTCCCCTAGCAACGCGAGGCAGAGCCTCTAGACATCGGTTCCCAGGCAGAGCCGGGGAACCAGTTAAATGCCCCATTCCCGATGGCCTATTCCCTAATTAGAATCTCTCCCCAATCCCAAAGTGAATTTGATTGTCACCACTGTCGTTGATACCGTAATCGATCCGGATCGGACCTAACGGAGATTGAATCCGCACGCCGAGGCCGTAGCCATAACCACTACCAGGTTTTCTCCTGATACCAGCCGGATCGCCGGGGACATCTTTACCCGTTCCCAAGTCCGTACCCGCGTCAATAAATAGAGCACCACCGATGAACGAAATAATCGGGAAACGGTACTCAACACTGGCTTCTAGGAAACTGCGACCAGCCCCCATGTCCCCTTCGTTGTATCCCCGGACAGAGTTAGCGCCGCCCAAGGCAAAGGCTTCGTAGGGAGGCAAATCTCCGAAGATGGTGCCGGCTTTAAAACTAAATGCCAAGGTTTGAGGGCCTGGGGTAAAGTTGGTGTACTTGACTGGGAGGTAAAAGCTGTAACTGGCTCGCAGGCGGTTGAGCAGGATGCTGCCGGAACCGACAGGAATTGACTGTTCTACCCCAAATCTGAGCAGGGAACCGCTGGTGGGGCGCAGGGGGTCGTTCCGTCGATCGCGCACCACACCTGCTTGCAATGTTGTCAAGTCATCGGAACCGGTATTGCTAAAACTCAACAGATTGCCTAGTTCGTCCTTCGATTCCCGTCGGCCTTTGCGATCGGTAATGGCAATCCGCTGGTACTGCAAGCCCACAGAAGCCGTCCATTCAGAGTCGGCAAAAGGATTCCGCGACAGGGGACGGGTAAAATTGATGGCGGCACCGGTGCGATTAATCCGGGGTCGATCGCCATTGGGTAGATACACTTCCTGGTCTCCACCGTCAAAAATCACGCTGATCGATCGTCTTCTAAACACATTAATCGTGTAAGAAGTCCGATAAGGATCGCCAGCAATCCAGGGGTCTGTAAAACTCACATCAAACAGATTTTGACGTTCCCCGATTTGTACCTCCGCCCCCAACTTCTGGTTCCTACCGCCCAAATTTTGCTGCTGGTAACTCACCGTACCGAACAAACCCGTAGCGGAACTCAAACCCGCACCCGCGGCGAGAGAACCAGTATTTTTCTCAATCACATTGACAATTACCCTTGCCTTACGGGGGTCAGCCGTTCCCGGTTCCAAAGCCAGCCGGACGTCTTCAAAAATCCCCAAACCAAACACCCTTCTCAAATCCCTTTCCGCCTTGGTGCGGTTGAATATATCTCCAGGTTTTTGTTCTACTTCGCGGGTAATCACATAGCGGCGGGTATTCCCACCAATGGGCTGACCAGTCGCATCCGTGGCTTCTCCTTCCTTGTTGAGGAAGCGAACATCAATGGATTCGATCTGACCTTCTGCCACTTGCAGCGTGACTGTCCCGTCATCTGCGACTTGGGGTGCTTCGGTAATTTGGCCCAAAACAAAGCCGTTGTCTTGATACCAGGTATTAATTTTTTTGACTCCCTCCTCAAAGCGGCGGAGGTTGAGAGTTTTGCCATACTGATCCCGGAAGCTTTCGTCCACAATGCTTTGGGGGAGCACTTGCTGACCGACGATGGTGACTCCTCGCAGCACTGGATTCGCTTGGACGATGAAAGTCACTCGCACGCCCAAAGGGGTGTCTTCCGGTACTGCGCGCACATTTTTGAAAAAGCCTGTGGCAAAAATAGCGTTGATGTCTTGTTGCAGTTGGGTACGGTTGGTTGTCCGTCCCGGTTGACTGGTGATGACTCGGTAAATCTCGCTTTGCAGGTCTCCCGTCACCCCGCTGACGACCACTTCTGCCACTAGCACCTGGGGCTGGGCTGGCCCTGTGGGCGCAGGGGTTGGTCTTGGCTGCGGTGCGCCGGGGGGCAAAGCAGGAATTCTGTTAGGTTCTGGTGTGGCTGGGGCTGGCCTGGTCTGGGTCGGTCTGGCCGGGGCTGGTCTAGCTGGAATTTGGGCGTTTTCTATCCCCCCCGATTTCTCTGGTTTCACCTGGTCTACTGCGACTGAGGCTGGCGAAACCGCTGCTTGCGAGGGGGGGAGTTGGTTGGGTTCCTGTTTCGCCTCAGCCCCTTGATTTTGGCTGCTAGATGGGAGTCCGGGATTGGATTCTCCATCGGCTTTGGGGTCTAAGCTGGGAGTCGCCATGGGGGGCGACGGTTCTGTGAGTCGGTTTGGGGGTTCGTGGTCGTTTTCTCCCATCCCAGGGGCGGCCGCCACTATTTTGAGGGCTTCTATTTTAGTGGCTTTGGCCACAGCCCGGTTTTGAGGAGGATTTTCGGTTAATTCTCCCTGGTTTCGATCGGGCGATTCGATCGCCTCCACGGGAGGAATGGCGGCCGATATTTTCTCTGTAGATTCAGAGTAGGATGTTTGGCCGGAAGCAGAATTTGAGAGTCCGAATGTTGCTGAGACAGTTAAAACTGCCACCAATACAGCAGATAAACGCATTTTTGTTCACTTGTTTGGAATCCACACACCACATTAGTCATCAGTCATTAGTCCTTCGTCATTAGTCCTTCGTCATTGAGTCGGTTGAATTTGCAGGCCTCCCACTAACTGATGACTGTTGACTGTTGATTGCTGACATGGAAGAAAGATGACAAACTGTGCAATTTTAGCGCATTGCCAAGGCCTCTAGACTTTCTGAGCTAGAACCCGCTGGAGAACTTGCTGGTAAGCGCTTTCCACTGAACCCAAGTCGCGCCGGAATCGGTCTTTGTCCATCACACGGGCATCGGGATCGGTTTCTGCGTTGTCCCAAAGTCGGCAAGTATCGGGACTGATTTCGTCGGCAAGGATCAGGTTTTGATGTTGGTCTATACCGAATTCCAGTTTGAAGTCTACCAGGGTGATGCCACACTGGCTGAAAAATTCTTTGAGAATTTCGTTGATTTCTCTGGCGGCGCGATCGAGTTGGTCTACTTGTTCTGGGCTCGCTAGCTGCATCAGCAGCAGTCTGTCCCGTGTCAGCAGCGGGTCTCCCAAATCGTCGTTTTTGTAATAAAACTCTACTAATGGGGGATTGACAATTGTGCCGATCGCCAATCCGGTTTGTTTGCACAGACTACCGGCCGCGATGTTTCTGACTACGACTTCTAAGGGTAAGATTTGGACGCGGCAAACTCGCATCTGGTTGGGGGCTGGCGTGTCGATGAAGTGGGTGGGAATGCCTTTGGCTTCTAGCATCCGAAACAGGTGGGCGGATATGGCATTGTTGATTTCGCCTTTGCCGATGATGCTACCCCGTTTCTGGGCGTTAAAGGCTGTGGCGTCGTCTTTGAAGTAAGTCAGCAAAATTTCGCTGTCTTCGGTGGAATAGAGGATTTTGGCTTTGCCTTCGTAGAGTTTGCGATCGGCTGACATGGCGATGAATAATTTAGATGAGTTTAAGATTTTACACTAGCTCGATCAGGCTTGATTGACGAGTTTTTTCCCTCCTCTGAATCCTCTGGATTTTGACCTAGGGTCCGATCGGCACAATAATCGAGAAGACAGAAGGTACAATAAAATACATAACTTGTTCCCGTGTTGCTTCACAGGCTCCACAGTCTGTTCCACAATTCCACAATACTTATAGTTACGTTTGTTTCTCGGTTGGGCCACACAGGATTAATGGCTGAAACTATTGCTGTGATAGATTTTGCGCCTTGTGACATCGGATTGTTGGGGATGCTATAACTATTGTTGCACAAAAAAAATCTATAAAAAGGCTGATTTATGCAAGACAAAAAAATTAATATCCTTTTGGTTGAAGATGATGAGGTTGATGTGATGAATGTCCGCCGTGCGTTCAAAAAAAATAATATCCCTAACCCTCTTTATATCGCTGGAAATGGATTAGAGGCTCTTGCTATTTTGCGCGGAGAAGCTAAAATAGATCCTGCAATGCCTCAAGCCCGCCGATTGATTTTGTTAGACTTGAATATGCCGAGAATGAACGGGATTGAATTTTTGCGAGAATTGCGGCTCGATAAAAATTTGAAGTCGATTCCGGTGATCGTCCTCACAACTTCTAATGAAGATAGAGATAAGGTAGAAGCTTATAATTTAAATGTGGCTGGCTATATTCTTAAACCTGTGACTTTTTCTAATTTTGTGGATGTTATGTCTACGCTGAACAAATACTGGATGTTAAACGAGATACCATAAAATAAAAATAAATAAAAAAACTATTATTTTTATTTTTAAAATATAACTTTTAAATTTTCATTCACGACTGTCAGTGATTTCAGAGTAATCCACAATTTGGTTGTTATGAAAACAGGGTTCAAAATTCTGATAGTTGATGACGATGAAGTCGATCGGATGACCGTGAGGCGATCGCTCAAATCTGCCGGCGTTGTGGTGGAAATTTCGGAAGCAGAAAATTGCGCCAGTGCCCTAGAAAAGTTATCGATCGACCAAAATGATATCGCGGCTGCCAGACTCTCTAAACAGGAGCAATCTCAAAACCCGATGGAGGTTGAGAATACAGAAAATCCCCTGTTCTCCAATCAGATATTTGACTGTAAATTTGACTGCGTATTCCTAGATTACCGATTGCCAGATGGAGACGCACTGACGTTGGTAGAAGATATTAGGGTAGTGGGTTTCAAAGTTCCCTTAATTGTGCTTACAGGTCAAGGTGATGAACAAATTGCTGTGAAATTAATGAAGGCAGGAGCTTCTGATTATATCGTTAAAGGCAATCTGTCTTCAGATAGTTTATCCCACAGTTTGTACAATGCGATGCGGGTTTATCGCGCCGAATCTCATGCGTTTTATAGCAATCAAAAACTCAAGGAAAGTGAAGAACGCTACAGGTTAGTTTTAGATGGAGTTAACGATGGAATTTGGGATTGGGATTTAAGTAAAAATGAAGTTTATTGGAACGATCGCCTGTTGGAGATGATCGGTTTGGGGCGATCGCAATTTGGTCATACTATGGAAGCTCTATACACGCGACTTCACCCGGAAGACAAAGACGATATTATCCAGGCGATCGAAGCTCACTTGGAAGCAGAAATAGACTATAACGTACAATTTCGCCTGCTGCACTCCAACGGTGCTTACCGCTATTGCACTTCCCAAGGAAAAGCTCAACGGAATTCCCAAGGAAAAGCAGTGCGGATGGCTGGCATGATTAGCGACATTACCGATCGCAAAAACGCAGAAGATGCTCTAGAAAGAGAACGGCAGCAACTGAGACAAATTATTACTTGTGTGCCTGTAGCAATGGCGATGTTCGATACAGAAATGCGCTATTTAGCTCACTCCGACAGATGGCTGACTCAATTTAATTTAAACTTACCATCCCTGAGTACCTTAAGCCATTACAACTTGTTTCCAGATATCCCCGATGGGTGGAAAATGCTGTATCAACAAGTGCTAACAGGCGAAATAGTTTCTCGTAGCGAAGATGCTTGGGAACGAGCCGATGGCTCTATTTTAATCCTGCGTTGGGCCGCCCACCCTTGGTATAATGCCGATGGCCAAGTCGGGGGAATGGTGATGGTTGCTGACAAGATTAATGAGTTGGTGGAAGCGCGAGAAACTGCTCTGAAAGCCAACTTGATTAAGTCGCAATTCTTGGCAAATATGAGTCATGAAATTCGCACTCCCATGAATGGAGTTTTGGGGATGGCTGAATTATTGGTACGCGATCCCCTGGAACCAAAACAGCGAGAGCGCGCTCAAACTATTTACCGCAGTGCAGAACATTTGCTGATGGTAATTAATGACATCCTCGACTTCTCTAAAATAGAAGCGGGCGAAATGCGGTTGGCAAAGGAAAATTTTGACTTGGATAACTGCCTGGAATCAGTGATAGAAATGGTGGCATCTTTAGTCGATGAGAAAGGTATTGAATTAAATATTGTAGTTGAAAGTTCAGTACCTAGAAAATTGGTAGGAGATTCTAGCAGATTGAAGCAAATATTGCTGAATTTGACCGGAAATGCAATTAAATTCACCGATCGCGGTCAAATTTTAATTTATGTAAATGTTAAACGCGATAAACAAAATAAAGATAATCGGCAAGGAGATAAATTATTATTTTCAGTGCGGGATACTGGCATTGGAATTTCGCCAGAAGGGCAGACAAAGCTGTTTCAATCTTTTTCTCAAGTAGACAGTTCGGCGGCTAGACAATATGGTGGCACGGGTTTGGGTTTGGCTATTTGCAAGCAGTTAGTGGATAGGATGGAAGGTGAAATTGGGGTGCGGAGTTCCATCGGTAGTGGTTCGACTTTTTGGTTTTCTATACCTTTGGAAAAACAGTTGCAAGCAGAGCCAACTCATCCTGAACTTGTTGGTAAAAAGCTGTTAGTAGTCTCTGGAAGCGCTTTGATGAGAGCCGCAGTACGAGCCTTTGCTCAAACTTGGGGAGCTCGCTGCGATGAAGCAGAAACTGCTGCTGCTGCTTTGACTTGGTTAAAAAGTGCCAATAGCCGGATGTCTTCGCAGTCGGAAGCGGGGGAAAATTGCTGCGATGTGGTGCTTGTAGATTTACAAATGCCGGATTTGGAGGCGGAGGAATTTGTTGCCCAAGTGCGATCGCTCTCGGCAATTGGACCGTTAATCGCGATCGCCTCTTTGGTCGAACAACCCAAAGCTGAAGCACTTTGCGATCGAGGCTTTAGCGGCTATTTAATGAGGCCTGTGAGGGCTTCTCGGCTGCTTCCGGCTCTGCTGTGGGCAGTGAATGGTAGAGGAGATTTTGGGAGCGTTTTTGCAACTAATACTTGCGATTTGCCCGTGGTTAATTCTCCATCTTTTACTCCCACTAATTCCCACTCATCTCTCAAAATTTTGCTAGCGGAAGACCACCCGATCAATCAACAAGTTATTGTCGCACAATTGGCGGTTTTAGGCTATAATGCTGACTGCGCTAGTAATGGGAAAGAAGCTCTGGATTTGCTGGCTGCTAACAGCTACGATTTGGTACTGATGGATTGTCAAATGCCCATACTGGATGGTTACGAAACAACCCAAAAATTGCGGGAACAAGAAAAGGGCGATCGACACACTTTTGTGATTGCTTTAACTGCTCATGCCATGCCGGGAGAACGAGAAAAGTGTCTGGCGATGGGCATGGATGATTACCTCAGCAAACCAGTAGATTTGGCGGCCTTAGCGGCTGCTATCAACACTTATGAAGTAGAAACAAATCTCTCGAAAAATAACAATATCGATCGCAAAAACAACGATAATTCAACCACAATATTTACCAACCCATTGCCAAAACAGCTAGTTTCTGCTGTATCGCCAGAACAGCAAATCGCAATTCAAACTTGGGAACATGGAGACTGTGACGGACTGTTTGACAAGCAAAGATTGGAGCAACTGGGACGAGTTAATATTAAATTGCCTCAGCGAATTTTGCAATCATTTGTGGAAAATGTAAAAGTAGATTTAGAGTCTGCCCAAAATGCCGTCCTAGCTAAAGATTGGCAGGTTTTGGAATATCAAGCTCACCGTATTAAAGGAAGTTCTGCAAATGTGGGAGTTACCTTGATGTCTGATTTAGCAGCACAATTAGAGCTTCATGCTCGCAGTTTTCAATCTCAGCAACCAAATGTCAAATGGGAAAAAAATGATGGTATTGATAACATCCTAGGGAGTTTGTCAAATTACTTATTACGAGTTCAGCAATTTATAGAAAGTATCATGTTAAAAGGAGATGAAATTTAAAGCTTCTCAAACTCTATCTCAAACTCTAATTTATCCAGAAATTTGATGAAGTTGGTATACAATAGGCTCAAAATTAAGCAATGGCATTAATTTTAGCTATGACTTATGAATCCGAACTCAACATTATTTCCCCGATCGCACCCTTAGAAAATAATCCCGAATTACTGACACCTCTACCTCTCATGGCTTTTTATCGGGAATTTTTGCTGCATCAAGAGCAGGTAGAGCCTGGTAATCAAGAAAATCAGGTGATTCTTGGTAACGAGGGAGTTGGGGTGGAGTTTCTGGTGGAAAAAGTGGCTCGCTGTTGTCAGAAAAGCCCAGTTGGGAAAAAATTACCCACGGCTTTTTATGTTCATGTTTCGGCTTTAACAGCACTCCATCCTGTTGTGAGAATTTATGAAAAATGTGCCCGACAAAATCTCCCAAATATTATTGATGAAGCAACTGTAATTAAATTTCAGCTTCGTCAACCGAAAATTTCTTATCTTTTTTACCCAGATTTTGATACGGATGCTCACCCGGCTTTACAAAAAAGTATCCAAATTAATCTGGAAACCGGAGAAGTTAAATGTATGGACTACAGCGCTAGTGAAAATCCACCAGTTTTGCACCGTAAAGAAACTTTTGTGACGGCGGATTATCCCCATTACCAGAAGTTTGCTCAACTGACTAAATCCGAAGAAAAATGGGGACTCCTTGACAATACTAGCGTTATTGGAACTCGCGAAGGTTGGCTGAAATATTTGGGCTATTGCGGTGTGAAAATTCAAGATCATGCTGTGGTTGAACGTGAGAAAGAGGAGAATAGTCAGTTATCAATGCCGAAGATTGAGCGACACAAGGCTGCGATGCTGCGAAATTCTCTTTCTAAACCTGTGCGTTTGGTTTTAGAATCTGATTTATTTATTGATGGCGATACTTTTTTTGATTATGGTTGTGGTTACGGTGGGGATATTAAACATATTACTGAAGAAGGTTATGCTGCTGCGGGATGGGACCCTTATTATCAACCAGATACTGTGCTAGTTCAGGCAGATATTGTGAATATTGGTTATGTGATTAATGTGATTGAGTCTTTGGGGGAACGGCGAGAAGCTTTGCTGAATGCTTGGGAATTGACTAAAAAAATATTGGTGGTGGCGGCTCAGGTATTAATTGATGATACGGATCGAGGTCAAATTGCTTATGGGGATGGGGTGATTACTTCTCGCAATACTTTTCAGAAGTATTACGAACAGGAAGAGTTGAAAAATTATATCGATCGAGTTTTGAATGTTGATGCAATTCCTGTGGCTTTAGGGATTTATTTTGTGTTTCGGGATGTGGCTACAGGTGAAGGTTTTCGGGCTTCTCGGTTTCGATCGCACTTATTGACACCTAGAGTGCGATCGCAAGTGAAGCGTTTTGAAGATTACGCCGATATTCTGGCTCCTTTGATGGCTTTTGTGAGCGATCGCGGCCGCCTTCCCGTCAAAGGCGAATTAGCTTCAGAAGCCGCGATTAAGGGGGAATTTCACAGTTTTAATCGGGCTTGGAGGGTGATTTTGCAAGCTACGGATGCGGATGATTGGGAGACAATCGCCGACAAACGCCGCCAGGATTTGTTAGTATATCTCGCTCTCAACGGTTTGGGCGATCGACCTTCTCTTCGTCAACTCCCCGCTCAAATTCGTAACGACATCAAAGGTTTATTTGATAATTATCAAAAAGCTTGCATTTTGGCAGATTTAATGCTATATAGTTTGGGGAAAAGTGAGATTATTGGTGATTGTTGCGAAGATAGTGCGATCGGCTACAAACAACCAGATTCCCTTTCAGTTCACGTCTCTGCATTAGCTGAACTAGACCCTTTATTACGACTTTATGAAGGCTTAGCTAACCGTACCATTGGTCGGTTGGACGGTGCTACAATTATCAAATTTTACGCTGACAAACCTCAGATTTCCTATTTATTTTATCCGGATTTTGATGCTAATCCCCATCCCGCATTGCACACTGTCATGCACATAGATTTACGCGACCTTTCGGTAAAATATCAGAAATTTTATAATTTATCTAACCCGCCTATTTTAGTGAGAAAAGAAGCCTTTGTCACTCCTAATTATCCCCATTACGCCAAGTTCGATAAACTGACTCGCCAAGAACAAAAATTAGGCATTCTGGATAGTTGCTTAGTTCAGAAGCATCAGGAATGGCAGAAGTGTTTGGAGGAAAATTGTGTAAAAATTAAGGGTCATAGCTTGTTTTGGCGATCGAATGCTGACCCAGAAAAGTTGAAAATGTTGCAAAAAGCTGCCTCGCAACGTCACTCATCCAAAATTTATGTGGATGGGGGAAAGATGGAAGGAACCACAGAGGACGCAGAGAGCACAGAGGATGGGAAAGAAGAGAGAGAATGATTGATATCAATTCCGGTGGTACTGAAATTGATATCATATAAAATCCTCTCTTCTCTTCCTTCGCGTCCTACCCTACGGGAACCCCTGCGGGGAACGCGCCTTCGCGGTTAAATCATTCCGATACAACCGAAATTGATATCACTGGCGTCTTAACAGCCTTGGAGGTTGCCATATTAATGCAAAAAGTGGCGCACGTCGGTGAAAACCATTGTGATTCCGAGTTGGTTGGCGCAGTCGATCGAATCTCGATCGCGCATACTTCCTCCCGGTTGGACGATCGCACTTATTCCCGCAGCCGCCGCCGTTTTTACCGAATCATCGAAGGGGAAGAAACCATCGCTAGCTAAAACTGCTCCTTTAGCTTGTTCTCCCGCTTGTTCTAAAGCTAGTTTAACCGAACCGACACGATTCATTTGTCCCGCACCAACACCGATTGTCGTGCAATTTCGCGTCACCACGATCGCATTTGATTTAACGTGTTTGGCGACTTTCCAAGCAAACAGCAATTCTGCTAACTCTGGTGCTGTCGGCTGTTTCTCAGTAACTACGCGCCATTTACTCGTATTTTCTACTACATTATCGGAGTCTTGCACCAGCAAACCACCAGCAATTATTTTAACAGTTTGCGGAGGTCCTTGGGTCAAGTCTGGCAAAATTAACACTCGCACTTTTGCCTTTTTCTTGATAATTTCTTCTGCTTCCGGTTCGCATCCAGGAGCGACAACACATTCTAAAAATGTCTGAGTTAATGCTGTGGCTGTAGCTGCATCAATCGGGCGATTTAGTGCCACAATGCCACCAAAAGCCGATACTGAATCCGTGTCAAATGCTTTTTGATAAGCTTCAGCAATAGTGGTTCCCAAGGCTGTACCACAGGGATTTGTATGTTTGAGAATAGCCGCCGCTGGACTGTTGGGAAATTCTACAATTAGTCTCCTTGCTGCTTCTAAATCTACTAGGTTATTGTAGCTTAATTCTTTACCTTGTAGGATAGTGCTAGTTGTCCAGCCTGTGGGTGTAATTCCGCTTTGATACCAGCTTGCTGTTTGGTGGGGATTTTCGCCATAGCGCAGAGTTTGCAGCTCTTTTCCTGAAACATTAAACTCGGTGATTGGCGAGGAATTTTCAGGGTATTGACTGCTGAGATAAGCGGCGATCGCGCTGTCGTAGTTGGCTGTATGCTTGAAGGTTTCTAGGGCGCATTTTTGCCTAAATTCTAAGGAAGCTGCGCCTCCGTTTTGGCGCAGTTCTTCTAAATAAGTATTGTACTGGTCTGGATTGCACAAAACTGTCAGATGAGCGTGGTTTTTTGCCGATGCTCTCAGCATGGCTGGTCCGCCGATATCTATCTGCTCAATGGCCTCTGCTAGGGTAACTCCATCCTTGGCAATTGTCTGTTCAAATGGATACAGATTGACAACCACTAAATCAATGGGGCGAATCTGATTTTCGGTTAAATCTGTGAGGTCTTCTGATACATCCCTACGTGCTAAAATACCGCCGTGGATGCGTGGGTGGAGGGTTTTGACTCGCCCTCCCAAAATTTCGGGAGAACCGGTATATTCTGCAACTTTGGTGACGGGGATTCCTGCTGCTTTGAGAGCCGCTGCTGTTCCGCCACTGCTGATTATGTCAAATTCAAATTCTGCTACTAAAGTCCGTGCTAACTCAATTAGCCCGGTTTTGTTGGAGACGCTCAGAAGTGCTAGACGTGCCATTGGTTTGAAGTTGCGATCGCAAAAATAGACAGGTTACATTCTAGATCAACTTTGGCTGCATCGCTAGAATTTAATCATTACCAATTTCTGATTATTTTTTATTTTTATCTTGTAAAGCTGAGCTTGCTCAGCTTTCTACTTATCTTCATAAGATCTTCATAAAACTATATTAATTTATGTTGAGTAGTTTTTTGAATAGTCTGGAAAATAGCTAATGAGTGATGATAGATAATGAGCACACCGTCAAAGTTAAAATTTCACCTTAATTTTATTTAATAATAATTAAAGATGATTACTCGAATCCGTGTGTTAGCATCTATGGTACATTGTTGTATTTATCAAGAATATTGAGCGGAAAGCAATGTCAAAAGGTTAATTTAGTTTAAAAAATGAGAGGTATTAAAGATGTTTTCTAAAGATATAGAACAAGGAAATCCAAGCAATAACGTTGCCATTTTATCAAACACAGTACCTAAAAATAGCGACTTGACTTCCCAATATCTACTTTCAAAAAGTGTAGGAAATACTTCAGTATCTAGTCAAATGTCAGAAGCGTATAGTTTTAATTTGTGCGAGTTGCAGCAGATGGAAAAAGCAATGGAACAATTAAAGCAAGATTTAAAAGCTAGTGAATCTAGGTTTAGGAATGCGATCGAAAAAAATGCAGATGGCATGGCAATTGTCAATAAACGAGGACTTGTTGCCTTTGTCAACCCATCAGCAGAAGCACTGTTTAACTGCAAGGCGGAGGAACTTTTAGGGAAAGAGTTTTTTGGTGTTTTGGTAGTAGAAGGTTCTGCCTGCGATATTGAGATGGAGGCAGATATTATTCCCCAAGTTGGAAATACAGATCGCACAGGAATGCGTGTCGTGCAGACAGAAGTGAAAGCTATTCGCAAGGACAAAGAAAATGCTGTGGTAGAAATGCGGGTGGTGGAAACGGAATGGGAAGGGGAAATGGCTTATTTGGCTACGTTGCGGGATATTACCGATCGCAAACGCACACAAGAAATTCTCTGGTTGTACGATCGGGCTATGGCGGCTACTAGCACCGGCATTGTGATTTCTGACGCGACTAAACCCGAACATCCAATAGTATATTGCAATCCCGCATTTGAAAGCATCACAGGCTATCAACGGCAGGAAATCCTGGGCAAAAACTGCCGTTTTTTGCAGGGAATTGATACCGATCCAGCAGCCTTAGAAATAATTCGCCAAGCCTTACAAACCCAAAGTGAATGTCAAGTAATTTTAAAAAATTATCGGAAAGATGGAACGGCTTTTTGGAATGCTTTGTCCATATCTCCAGTGCGCGATCGCACTGGGAAACTAACTCATTTTATTGGTGTGCAAAGAGACATCACAGAACGCAAAAAAGTCGAAGAAAATTTGCATATTTCTGAAGCACAAAGTAGAGAACAAGCTACTAAATTAGCCGCCGCACTTCAGGAACTAAAAGAAACTCACACCCAATTAGTACAAAGCGAAAAAATGTCGAGTTTGGGATTGCTCATTGCTGGTGTCGCCCACGAAATAAATAACCCCATCAGCTTCATTTCATGCAATCTCGGTCATCTGAATAACTATACTCAAGACTTGCTACACATTCTCGAACTTTACCAGCAGCAATATCCCGAACCCGCAGCAGAAATTCAAGCAGAAGCAGAGGCGATTGAACTTGATTTTATAGCTGAAGACTTACCGCAAATACTATCTTCCATGAATGTGGGAGTTGAGCGCATTTCCCAAATTGTCCAATCCCTGCGAAACTTCTCGCGAAACGACAATTCAGAAATGAAACCGATTAATCTTCATGAAGGAATTGACAGCACGCTGTTAATTCTCAATCACCGCTTGAAAGGAAAAGGAGAAATACCACCGATTCAAATCATCAAAGAATACGGAGATTTACCCGCTGTCGAATGTTTTTCGGGACCAATCAACCAAGTATTCATGAATATTCTCAGTAATGCGATCGATGCATTAGATGATTGGAATCAACAGCGAGGATTAGCAGAAAGCCGAGGCAATCCCAGCCAGATTAAGATTAGCACAAAATTGAGGGATACCGTTGGCGATCGCCTTCCTGCACCCAATTTTGCAGAAATCACCATTACCGATAGCGGCCCAGGAATGAGCGAAGAAGTAAAACAGCACATATTTGATAGCTTTTTTACTACAAAACCCATTGGGAAAGGCACGGGCATGGGTTTGTCAATTAGCCATCAAATAGTAGTAGAAAAACACCAAGGAGAATTAGATTGTATTTCCGAGTTAGGGAAAGGAACAACCTTTATTATCAGCATTCCCATTAAACAATAAATCAAGCAAGACCAAAAACAATTACGATGGTCAAAGTGGTTTTTACTCAGGAGTTTAGTCCTGAGTAATTCAACACCGAGAGAGAGGACGAAAGTCCTCACTACAAATAGCAGGAATCACAACTTATATTAATTCCGGTTGTATCGGAATTATTAAACCACAGAGGACACAGAGGACACAGAGAAAGAGAAGAGAGAAATAATAATTCCGATGTCAACGGATTTGATATTAAAACACCTCAATACCATCCAAATTCTTCACAGTTTCCACCTTAGCCCTCGCCGCCTCTCCGCAACTTTTAGGAGTGGGAAACATCTTTCCCGGATTCGCCAAACCCTTCGGATTAAACACCTCGCGTACCCACTGCATTGTCTCCAAATCTACCTCCGAAAACATATCCGGCATAAAACACTTTTTATCAGCACCAATACCGTGTTCTCCCGAAAGACTACCTCCGACTTTCACACAAAGTTTCAGAATTTCTCCGCCCAATTCCTCGACCTTTTCCAGCGCTCCTTCCACGGAATTATCGTACAGAATCAGCGGGTGTAAATTCCCATCTCCCGCATGAAAAACATTCGCAATCCGGTAGCCGTATTTTTCACTTAAACCCTCAATTTCCTTGAGAACAAATGCCATTTGTGTGCGGGGAATTACACCATCTTGTACATAATAATCAGGACTCAAATGACCTGCTGCGGCAAAGGCGGCTTTCCGTCCTTTCCAAATTTTCATCCGGGTTTCTGGGTCATGGGCTGTGGTGATTTCCCGCGCTCCATTCTGCTTGCAAATATCAGTAATTCGCTGTTTATTGGCGGCCACTTCTACCTCTAAACCATCGATTTCTACTAACAAAATTGCGGCCGCATCACGGGGGTAGCAGCCTGTAGCTACAACATCTTCTACAGCATTGATGCTGATGTTATCCATGATTTCCATACCACCCGGAATAATCCCAGCGCTGATAATATCTGAAACCGATTCCCCCGCGGCTTCAATACTGGAAAAATCAGCCAGAAGAACGCAAATAGATTCCGGGGCTTTCAGAATTCTCAAAGTAACTTCTGTAGCTATACCCAAAGTGCCTTCGGAACCGACAAATACACCAGTTAAATCATAACCGGGCATCTCAGGAATTTCGCCGCCCACATCCACAATGGAACCATCGGGGAGTACCAATTTTAATCCTAAAACGTGATTAGTTGTGACTCCGTATTTGAGGCAATGAACGCCACCGGAATTTTCGGCAACGTTGCCGCCAACGGAGCAAACAATTTGACTAGAAGGGTCTGGTGCATAGTAGAAACCGGCACCGCTCACTGCTTGAGTTACCCAGTTATTAATTACTCCTGGTTGTACGACTACTTGCTGATTTTCTAAGTCTACTTTCAGGATTTTGCGCATCAGCGCGGTGACAATTAACACGCAGTTTTCGACTGGTAAAGCACCGCCAGAAAGCCCCGTACCAGCACCTCTGGCTACCCAGGGAATTGAGTGGCGATCGCATATTTTGACCACCTTTGCCACTTCCTCCGTAGTTCGTGGCAATACCGCCAAGGCCGGTCGCTGGCGGTAGCTAGCGAGTCCGTCGCACTCATAAACCAACAATTCTTCCCGGCGCTTGACAACGCCGTTTTTGCCCAGTACAGCCTCAAATTCTTGAATAACGGGTTTCCAGTTGCGTTCTGTTCGTTCTGTTTCTATGGCGATCATTAGTGATTATAAAATTGGGTAGCTCTCAATTATATTGTGGCAAATTTTAGGAGTTTTGTGCAAATATAGCAGTTGCCGATGTTGCTATAGCAATCCTAAATCATATCAAATCCGGTAACATCGGAATTATTCATCTCTCTTATCTCCCTCTGTGTTCTCTGCGTTCTCTGTGGTTAAATCATTCCGATGCAGCCGGAAACGATATCATTTGTGAATTTCTTACTCCCTCCCCTTGCTAAGGTCCGGGTTGGGGTGGGGTAAAAAACTTTACGACTCCTGGAAGGATTGCTATATATCATCAAAGCCACTGGCCACCACGAAAACGCCAGTAGGGAAACAAAATCCGCATTAATGTTTGGGAAGCCAAATAAATCGCTAGCCAGACAAAACTGTAGTGCAAACCAAAAGCACCCAATTCCAAATCCTGCGGAGGTATACCCGGTAAACCGACAATTTTGAGTAAAAATAACACAAAAACTGCTTCCCAAATTCCCGCCAGCAATTGAAAAGCACCAGGCCAATCTCGGTCCCAACGGAAATGTTGAATGTAGATATATAAAATATCCCAACCCATGCCAAAAATGCCTACATAGGCTAAAATCCAGAAAAATATGGCTCCTGATTGGGAGCCAATTAAACCCAGAAAAAAAGGCAGTGTTGCTAAAACGCCTACAGTTGCAAATAATAAGATTCGAGTTTGCCAGCGACCAAATAAGGTAGGAGTCATCGGATTTTTGATGGGGAATTTTAGCCGGGAGATTGATTGAAAATCCACTTTAACCATTGTACTAACGATCGCACAACGCTCAATTTCCGAACACCAGGAGCCTTGGCTTTCGCCAGACTTTCCACCGATCGCAAACCAGCATACTGCAAGCCCAAAAAACTGTCCACCGGCGCATAATGACCCCCCAAAGTAATCGCACCCGCTGCGTACATCCGCCCATCCCCCTTACTCCCAGAAGCATTCCGCATGGAGAACACCTCAAAATCCTTTTGCACGCTCAAACGTCCCAATCCATTCAAGGGAAGATTGTATTGCACCACCAAATCCTCCAGCAAAGGACTGGTTTTCACCTTGGCATCCAAACCCGTAGCATCGATAATAAAATCAGCCTCTAACTGAATTTGTCCCTTGAGTTCTTTTTCCCGAATGTAAGTCACCGTGCGGTTTCGACTGTCGCGCTCAACTCGCTCCACTTCCCCAAAGGTAATCTGATACCATCCTTGACTCAAACCCTCTTGCACCATACGTCGCCAGTCGCTGCGGCTAGCAGTAGTAGTGCCGCCCCAATCTGTCAGCAACTGGGGCATAAATTCCGCTGGGGAATTTTCCAACACCACCCGTAGTTCCCCGCCCCAGCAAGCTTTGGGCCAATTGAAAGGTTGAAATTCGTAGTGATTTTCGACGCTTCTTTGTGCCAGATTAAAGGTATTGCCAACAGGTTTGGGCGATCGCATCAAATGCAATACTTGAATATTCTGGTTGCGTTGTCTGGCTTCGTAGAGTCGCTGCACCACCCGCGAAGCCACAATTCCCCGCCCGCGCAACAACACACTTCCACCACGGGATTCCAACTGTTTGTAAACCTCATCGTGGTTTTCGTAAGCATTCACCACGGACTTAAAATCCTGGGTGGTTTCGCGATAAGCTTGCAAGTCTGGCAAAAATTGAATGGCTGGATAGCCCGTGGCTAAATGCACGTATTTGGCGATCAAAAAAGCGTGCTCCCGTTGCTGGGCATTGGATTTAGAATAAGCGATCGCGTACCTACCGTCATCTGTTTTGCGAATTCCCCGCACCCTAGCATAGCGAAACATCTGATTCCAGCCAATGCGATCGACCTCCCTGTCAATAGAATCAAACACATTCCCCGCGCGAGGCGTATAAGTTTCAGCAAAAGTCGGTTCCGCAAACACCTGCCATATCAACTTCAGGGACACCCCCAAGTGACCCTTGAGCAATTCCTGCCCAGCTTCCCGCAGGGCATAGGGAGGCCAACCCCAAATATTGTCTGGACAAGAGTCAGAATTCGATCGTAGCCGTTCGTGGAGGGGAATTTGAGAATTCAGACATAACCGACGGTAGCGGGCGTAAGGCTGATTTTCCATGCCCAAAACGGCAATTCGATCGCTCTTCACCCCACAAATTCTGAGCAAATCCACCCAAATAAAGCTGCCCAAACCGCCTCCAATGGCTGCCCAATCTATCTCTGCTACGGGCATTCCCATGGATTGGAGCGATCGGATTGTCACCTCGGAAGCCTGCAAAAATTCCATGGGCGGAAACTCCCCTCTACTGACGTTGGCTGAAGGTGGTGACACCGCAGGCTGCAAGATGGCGGAGTCTGGGCTATTTGTCTGGGGGTTAAAGAAAATATGAGAATTGACAGAGGGTGTTTCTATGGAATTAACCGCAAAAGAAATGCCGATCGCGTAGGGTCCTATTTGTAGCATATCGCCATTGGCGAGCACGCACCGAGTTTGGCGCACCCCATTGACAAAAGTACCGTTGCGACTGCCAGTGTCAGTTACGACGATACTATTGGCTTCGGAGGCAATCACGGCGTGGAAGCGAGAAACTTGACTGCTTTTGAGCTCAATTCGAGAAACTCGATCGCCATTAATGGTAGCAGGCATAGCTTCAAAAACTCGTCCTAAAGCGATGGGTAAGTCAAATATGGGGGAGCGCCGATCCCCGGTAACAGTATCTACCCAAGTGAGTCGCAGGCGCCAAGGTTGAGAATTCATGACTATTTTTAAAACATCCGCGATCGTAGCATCTGCAATTGTTTAAAGTTAAGTCTAGGCCCTAATCTCCCCTGACTTCAACTGCGATTAAGGGGAAAGAAACACACTAGCAGCCGCCGCCAAAGAAGTACCACACCAGGGACACCCAGCACTCAATTGAGCATAGGGCGAAGTGCGAGCACACTTAGGACACAGCAAACCATAGGTTGAAGGCACTGTGGGCTGGGCAGAAACTTGAGTCTGTTTCTCCCATAGCAACACCGTCGGCACAATCCCAACCTCCGTCGCAGATACCGAAACCACCTCCAGTTCTACTTCACCTAAACGGATGCGACTACCAGACCTCAATTTTGCCTCCCCTTGGGCGAGAATTTTCCCATCTACCAGTGACGGATTGCTTGGGCGCAAATTTCGCACTTCAAACTCCTGGGATGCGGGATTAAAAAATATTTCGATGTGGAGTCCCGATACCGTTGGATGGGACAAAATTAGATCGCATTTACCGGGGTCGCGCCCGATTCTCACCGTTCCCAGATTTTTGCTCGGCTGTCCGTTTTCAATGGTCTGATGTTTACGCACCCCAGCCTCAGTCCATTCTAAAGTAAGCTGGTTTGTCATGATTTTGTTGCTTCCTCAGATATAGAAAAATTTTACTTACCCATAATTATCCAAACAAAAAAGCCCCACCAGGGGGGCTTTTTTCTATTCGATAGACTTTTGTCGAGAGAGAAATTGGTGTTTGCAAGCTGTTAGCGCCTGCAATTTTTTTTCCTCCCAACAGTGTTTGCTAATTGCTTGAGTCATCCCACTGTCAAACCACATTTCCTTAAGTGTGTGGATTGCTAGCAGACTTAAGCTTCGGTTTTGCGGCTTTTCCGGCCACCTTCGCGACCAATTTGAGCCATGTGCTCCCGATTTCTGCTGACAGCTTCGCCGCCTTTTTGACCTGCTTGTCTCGCTTCTTCCGAAGTAAATTCGTGAGCAGTACCTTTAGCGTGGGCAGCTTTTCCGCCTTTGCTAGCAATTGCGCGCTGTTTTTCTGCGTCCATAGAAGCGAATCCGCGTTTGCTTTTTTCAGCCATGACTGTCTCCTTGTTTTTTGTCTAATTGTTTGGATCGATCGCACCTTAGTCTGCCACTGTAGTTGGTAATCCAAGTCAGCGATCGGGTTTGTGGCCGTAAATCATGAAACGTCATCATACCAGTTTAAACCATAGGTTTGACCAGAAGGACGATCGGTTCATGAGTTTATAGGACTTATGCAGAAGCCTGGTTTTTTTTACGAAAAAACATCGTTACAGCCAGCGACAAGATTTAAAAAACCCGGTTCCTTGTTTTTTTTCTTGCATAAGTCCTAATTTACCAATGTGAAGCAAAAATCTTTCACATTTGGCGCTGTAAGTTTCCTGAGTCAATCTTTAACCGAGTTACTGTCTTTGAATTACTCTAACAATCTCTCGACTTTGATACCTCTTTCTCAGGTATAGTCATTTTTTATTTCGCTAGAAGGATGGAACCAAAAACCCAATGTTTCTCGACTCAAAGGATTTTTTGACAGCTGGCGACACCTGAATCACTAAAAGTCAAAAGTCCAAAGAGGGATGCTTTTTTGTCTTTTTACTTTTGATTTTGTGGATGTCTTCCGGCTTAGCCAATTATCCAGACGTTAACTGGTCTGCCGATCGCGTTGTTTCTGGCAAGCGATATTTCAGGGCGCAGCGCAGCACATAATCGATCGCACTTACTAAGTTTACCTTATGACCGATCGAAACATAAATCGGCTTTACTCCTGTTTGAGTTCTCAGTGCTGCACCTACGGTTTGTCCGCAATCTTGCAAAGGCTGCCAACTCCCCCGCTCTAAACCTACATCTGAATGTTCCCCAATAAATCGAGTTTTAGCAACTCCGATGGTCGCAATTGAGGTCAAAACTCCCAAATGGCAGGCCAGACCGAACCTGCGCGGATGAGCCAACCCTTGACCGTCGCACAATATTAAGTCTGGCATCTGATCGAGCTTTTCTAAAGCCTGGAGAACGGCAGGCACTTCTCGAAAAGACAGGAAGCCGGGAACGTAAGGGAAAGCAGTCACACTACAAGCCGTCGCCTGCTGCTGTAACTGTAAATCAGGAAAGCTCAGAACCGTTACAGCAGCCTGCGAAACCGCATCTGAACTGTGATAGCCCACATCTACCCCTGCAACGTACCGCACTGTTGACAGTTGGTTTTCGGCAATTACCAAGGACCGGAGTTGTTCTTGAATGGCGATCGCCTCTTCAATTGTCTCAGGCCAAGGGTGTTGCTGCTGCATTTAGACCTCAATGTTACCTCAATTCAACCGCTCTCATCTAACCTTAACCTATTCTGCCACATTTTTGAACTTGATTTATTTATATTTGATGGCGATAAATTTTGTTTGCCCCTTGAAGGCGATCAGGATAGCCCTTAATTTTTTTAGTCAGAGTCTTATTACTGACACTGTGAAGGTAATTTTAGATACTCACAACCCTATGACTTTTATGAATCAAATAAATGAATTTATGAAAGGCAATATCCTAAATAGCAAGTTACGATCTTAATGAAAGGGCTAAATAGCCTAATACAAATTAACAAATTTATACAAATAGTGTTTCCCATGAAAATACGTCGTTACAACCTGAGTCTCTATATCGCCGGCGGCATTGTCCTAGTCATTACCTCCCTGATCTTAAAACCCTTTGCCCTAGTAGGTGCTGGGGAACGCGGAGTCATCATGCGTTTCGGCAAAGTTCAAGACGCAATTTTAGATGAAGGCATCCACCCGATTTTACCCATCGTCACCTCTGTAAAAACCCTGAGCGTGCGGGTACAAAAAACAGACATGAAAGCAGATGCAGCATCCAAAGACTTGCAAAAAATTAGTACAGATTTAGCAGTCAACTGGAACATCGACCCCGCCAAAGCAAATCAAGTTTTCCAACAAGTAGGAGACGAAGAACAAATTGTCACCAGCATTCTGAGTCCGGCCATTAGCGACACAATTCCTGACAGCATTGCTACCAGTTTTCAAGGCGCATCCCAAGTATTTCAAAGTTCGCTACCGAGTCTGGGCTTGCTATTGGCGATCGCAGTTTTAGTGATCTACCTAATTCTCGGCATTCTCTACGAAGATTTCCTGCACCCGATTACCATTCTATCCGGTTTGCCTTCTGCCGGTTTTGGTGCATTATTAACAAGGAAAATGCAATCCTAGCGATGAGTTGTGAAAAAGAAGTTTTCAACGAACCACGAAGACGCGAAGGACGCGAAGTTCGGAAAGAGAAGTAGCTGGTGGCGCAAAAAGATCGGTCAATTTATGGGATAAGGAAGAAGAACCCCCCCTACCCCCCCCAAGGGGGGAAGAAGCAATAACAATTATGAAATAACCAATTACCAATTACCAATTACCAATTACCCATTACCTATTACCAATCGGCATCATTTTATTAGTAGGAATTGTGAAAAAGAATGGCATTATGATGGTGGATTTTGCCGTAGAAGCGCAGCGAAAAGAAGGCAAAAACCCGATGGATGCTATTTTTGCCGCTTGCTTGACGCGCTTTCGCCCGATTATGATGACGACGGCGGCGGCTTTGATGGGAACTTTGCCGATCGCCCTGGGACTGGGTGATGGTTCCGAAGCCCGCCGCCCCTTGGGAATTGCGATCGTCGGTGGTTTGCTGTTTTCCCAAATTGTGACGCTGTATTTAACGCCGGTGGTTTATACCTATATGGAAGCGCTGCGGCAGAAAAGAGGCAAAACGAAGCAATCTCAGGTTTTTTCGCCTCAGAAAAACTAAGTATTTGAATTGAACGATCGCCAAACCAGAACGTGAAACAATATTTTAGGTTCCGAAGAACTGAGACTGGTTAAATTAGGGCCTGTATCCCCCTGCCAGAGTCGGGAAGTTTACCAGCCGCTCCCTTTAGGGATGGGGGCTTTACCCATCGCGTACTAGAGCTAGTGCGGGAAATATGGGGTATTTTAGTAGGGAAATAAGATTGGGCTTGCGTAAGTCCTGAAAAACGTTAAAGTAAGAAAAACTCCGAAATTGTAGAGGTTTGGTTCAAAGTTCGGCTGATGGGAAATCGGGAGAACCAGTCAATTTTTAATTTAGGTGGAGTCGGGGAGGTTGGCGATCGCAATAATGGGTCACAATCACTGTGGCTTCGCGATCGAGCTTTGGCTGCTACCACCAATGGTATTGTCATTGCTGAGGCTAGAGCCCCCGACTATCCCATAATTTATTGCAATCCAGGCTTTGAAAGGATTACAGGTTACTCTAGCCAGGAAATATTGGGGCGCAACTGTCGCTTTTTGCAAGGTGCTGATACCGATCCGGCTACCGTCGCTAACCTCCATGAGGCGATCGCCAAAGGTCTAGAATGTCAGGTGGTGATCAAAAACTACCGCAAAGACGGTACTCCTTTTTGGAATAAGTTGTTCCTATCTCCGGTGCGAGACGAGAGGGGGTATTTGACTCACTTCGTCGGAATTTTGTCAGACTTATCCGAAAGCATAGAAGTCCAGCAGGAGTTGCAGCAAACTAATGACCAACTGCAAACTATTTTGGAAGCAGTTCCCGGAACAGTATCTTGGGTGAGCTCGGATTTGCGCTATTTGGGGGTTAATCAACATTTAGCCAAACTCCACGGTTTACCGCCTTCGGCTTTCGTCGGCCAAGATATCGGATTTCTGGGCGTAAGCTCGGATTTTTACTCTTTTTTGGGGGGGTTTTTTGCCAGCAATGCTACAGAAGTAGTCAAAGAACTTTCCACCAAGGTCAAAACCACCGATGGTCAGTCGGCGGGACATTATTTGATTGTGGCTCAAAAGTACGATGGGGGCAAAGCAGCCTGTTTGGTGGGGATTGACATCACCGAACGCAAGCAGGCAGAAGAGGCTCTGGTGTTGACTCGCAAGGCGGTGGAAAGTTCCAGTGATGCGATCGGCATGGCTGATGTCTCCGGTACTCACATCTATCAAAATCAATCTTTTTCTCAACTATTTGAATACGAAACCGTAGCAGAATTCAGAAATGCTGGGGGGATACACACCATTTTTGCTGATGAGACCGTTGCCCAGGAGGTGCTCGAAGCGATCGCCCACGGTTATTCTTGGTGTGGTGAAGTTACCAAAATCACCAAAAGTGGCAAGATTTTGCAAGTGTTGTTGCGGGCCGATGCGATTAAAGACTCCACGGGGACAATAGTCGGTCAGATTTACATGAATACCGATATTACCGATCGCAAACGCACGGAACAAGAACTGCGACAAAGTGAGAAGCGCTTTCGATCGCTGATTGAAAATGCTAGAGATATTATTGTGATTCTCGATGAGAAAGGTTTCTGTCGCTATGTCTCTCCTTCCCTAGAGCGGATTTTGGGCTATCCGACGGCGGAAGTTCTTGGTAGGTCTGTATTTGAGCTGATTCACCCCGACGAATTGCCCATGGTGGGTCAAGTGTTTAAAGGTATCATCCAAATGCCGAGAGTAGGCCTGGGACTGGCAGAATATCGAGTGTGGCATAAGGATGGTTTCTGGTGCGTTTTGGAAGCGGTGGCGACGAATTTACTCGCGGAACCTTCAGTGCGGGGAATTGTGGTCAACTGCCACGATGTCACCGAGCGCAAAATGGCAGAAGATAAGTTATTGCACGATGCTTTGCATGATGCTTTGACCGATTTACCCAACCGGGCTTTGTTGACAGACCGGTTGGGCCAAGCTTTTGCTCGTGTCAAACGGCATCCTAACTATCAGTTTGCGGTACTGTTTCTCGATTTGGACAGGTTTAAGGTGATTAATGACAGCCAGGGACACCGCACGGGCGATCGGCTGCTGCTGGGAATTGCTCGCCGTCTCTTGACTTGTTTGCGTCCTGGTGATACCGCAGCTCGTTTGGGCGGAGATGAGTTTGTGATTTTATTGGAGGAAATTCAAGGTGTGGAAGATGCCATCACCCAAGCCAAGCAAATTCAAAAGGCGATCGAACGACCCCTACATTTAGAGGGAAATAAAGTTTCTATTACTGCTAGCATTGGCATTGCTTTGAGTAGTGAGGAATATCAGTGGCCCGGAGATATCTTGCGAGATGCTGATATTGCCATGTACCGGGCAAAATCTCTCGGCAAAGCTCGCTATGAAGTGTTTACCAGTGCCATGCACACTCGTGCTGTGGCTTTGATGCACTTGGAAAATGATTTGCGGCAGTCCATAGAAGAACTGAATTTGAAATATTCAATGTTAGATTTGCGATGGGGCAGTCATGGAGAAAATTCATCTCTGTACGAAACTAATCGTTCCTTAGAACATCAAAAATCTCATATTTTTAGTCAAAAATTAGAATGTCCTTTTACTGTTTACTACCAACCAATTGTTTGTTTAAAAACTGGCTTAGTCGCAGGATTTGAGTCCCTCGTCCGCTGGCTGCATCCCGAACGGGGTTTGGTTTCTCCCATGGAATTCATTGCCATGGCGGAGGAAACTGGTCTAATTATGCCCTTGGGTTTGTGGGTTTTGAATGAAAGTTGCCGTCAAATTATCGAGTGGCAAAATTTGCAATTACCAGCCAAGGATTCACCGCTAACAATCGCTGTAAACCTGTCCGGGAGACAGTTTGAACAGCCGGATTCCATCGAACAAATTAAACAAGTTTTGCAGGAAACAGGGGTGGATGCTCGTTGGTTGAAGTTGGAGATTACTGAGAGTGTAGTGATGCAAGATGGGGAAGCGGCAGCGGCGATGCTTTCTCATTTGAGAGATTTGGGGATTGAGCTTTGTATTGATGATTTCGGAACTGGTTATTCTTCTTTAAGTTATTTGCATAAATTCCCGATCAATACTTTGAAAATCGATCGCTCTTTTGTCAGCCGCATCGGAGAAACAGGTGAAAATTTGGAAATCGTCAGGGCGATCGTCATGTTAGCTCGCAGTTTGGGGATGGAGGTAGTGGCCGAAGGTGTCGAAACCGCCGTTCAATTGGCTCAATTACGGCTGCTGGGCTGCGAGTACGGTCAGGGATACTTCTTCTCTAAACCTCTCGATAGGGACGCAGCTACAGCTTTGTTGAATCAGGGTTTGCAATGGTAATGTAGTAGACGGTTGACGGTTGACAGTTGACGGTTGGCGGTTGTTATTAGTTACCGATGCCCGATGCCCGATGCCCGATGCCCCATGCCCCATGCCCCAAGTTCAACGCCCTAAATCGTGCATGGCATTAATTTCTTGAGCGCATCTTTGAGTCAATGCTTCCAACTCCGATCGCTCCGAGGAAGTCGGCGCTGCAATTAAATTGCCAATTCGCACCGTCAGCGGCACGGCTCGCGGCAGTGCTGAATCCTTAGATGCTATAGCATGAGTTCCCCACAAACTAACAGGTAACAGCGGTGCTTTAGCCTTAGCAGCTATCAGTGCAGCACCTAATTTGGGATCGGTAATTCTACCATCTACTGTTCTGGTTCCTTGCAAAAATACACCTGTGGCCCATCCATTTTCTAAATATTGGAGAGCCGATCGAATCGCACTGCGATCGGCACTTTCCCGTTTGACTGGATAAGCACCATAAAGGGCGATCGCCTGTTTCAAAATAGGCACTTTAAATAACTCTTCCTTAGCCATAAATGCCACCGGTCGTCTCATGCAATTAGATAAAATAGGCGGGTCAAAATCGCTAGCGTGATTGCTGACTACTACCAGTGGTCCAGAAGTGGGAACATTTTCGGCACCGTAGATGCGACCCCGAAAATAAAGGTGTAACATCGGGCTGACAATGGACCACTTGAATAAATAGTAAAGAATTAAACTCTCGACTGGTTCGCGATTTTTGCTCACAGAAAAACCTTCGATTTTAAATTACATCGAATATTAGCCTATCAGACCCTGCCTGCGGTTGGAAACCGCGCCTACACAAACGAAGTCCGCCTGCGCGGACTAAAGAATTAAGTGTCGCGTTGCGCGGACATCGCTTGTGTAGTGCCAGACTTGAGTCTGGCGATATCATCAGCTTTCGGCTCAATTTTCGGCAAGCATCGCTTTTTGTCCTTCCGGGGAAGTTGCATAACCCAAGAAGTCCTTGACTGCTTGACTAGGAGGGTTTTTGTAAACGTAATACAACTGTCGCTGATAAGGATAGTTACCAGCATCCGGTGTCGCCCCGTCTACGGGCACAACCCGCACCGTTTTCTGATTGACTACTTGGGCGAAAGTCGCATACCCAATGCCGTTATTCCCTAAAGCTTGCAGCAGGGGAGTTGTCGCATCTCGATCGAGAGTAGTAATATTTGGCCCCGTAGCAAAATTAGCGCCTTTGAGAACCTGTTCTTTAAACGTCTGGTGAGTGCCACTAACTTGTGGTCGATTAATGATTTTAATCGGGCCAGGCTGGCCACCGACTTTCGACCAATCTTGAGTATTTCCCTTGAAAATATCTTGAACTTGAGCCACAGTTAAACCTCCTGTGAAAGGGTTGTTAGTGCCGACTACAAGGGCGATCGCATCCAGGGCCACAGGTACTGCTCTCAAACCCTGACTTTGTTCTTGAGCAGTCAAAGGTTGCGATACCGCAGCAATATCGGCTGTTCCCGCCACCAAATCCTTAATTCCGTTGGCAGAACCATTTGCTTTGGTATCAACTGTAGTGCCAGAAAACTTGCCTTGAAAGCCCTTCTTAAGGTTGAGATTGATTGTCACCATGCTGGTAGAACCGTCAATTTTCAGCGTTGTACCGGGAGCAACAGAAGTTGGAGGCGCAAAAGAACTAGCTGCAACCGGAGATGCTCCACTCGGTACTGGGGCGACGGGAGGCAGATTCGCTCCACCATCGGCTGCGGGTGTGGGAGTGGGTGTATTTTGGGCATCCTGGGATGCTGGTTTATTCAGAAAAAAGAACGCGCCACCGGCGAGCAAGAAAAATAACAGAATAAAAACTATGGGGGGAGGCCCGCTACTCTTAGCCATAAAATTCTCCTTAGTTGGGAAGTTCTGGGTTGTGGTACATTTACGCGATACATTTCAAATATCTTGGACAAGTCAGACACATGAAAATACCTCGATAGCATCGCCCGCAAGGGTGAAGGGCGTACCCGCCAAAGCTTTTAGCATAATGCCAAAAGCACCGTTTGCGTCCCGGTCGGCAACATAACCGCATTCGGGACATTTAAAAACTTTGTCTCTCGAACATTGTAGCCTTTCACCCCATGACAGAATGGCCGATCGGCAGTTATTCTAAATGAACTAGGACTGCGGAAATACTGCCTCCGCGCCTTTAATAGTGGTAATAAACCGACTGATGAAAGTATTTATGTGTCTGGGAATTAAGGAGAACATCTACTTATAGCGTCGGCTAGGGACTATTCTTTTTATAGGAGTTGATTTAAAATGGAATTTACGCAAAATGGCGATCGACTAATTTCTCAGCATCATCCACTGCACAACGGGCTGCGATTTTTAATTATAGTTATATTAGTCCTAGGGATATTTTTTCGTTTTGCCAATCTGGAAAAGAAAGTTTACTGGATAGACGAAGGTTACACTTCTCTGCGAGTTTCCGGTTATACAGAATCTGAATTAATTAAAGAGTTAGGCGAGGGCAAAATTAACGAAATAAAAACCCTCGAAAAATATCAGCATCTCAATGCCGAAAAAAATGTTTTTGACACCGTAAAAGGATTGGCACTAGAAGAAGCTCAACTTGCTCCTCTGTATTTTGTAGCAGTCAGATTTTGGGTGCAACTGTTTGGAGATTCCATCGCAGTAACTAGAAGTTTGTCGGCAGTTTTTAGCTTGCTGGCATTACCTTGTATGTACTGGCTATGTTTAGAGTTATTTGAGTCATCGCTGACAGCTTGGTTAGCAGTTGCCATCATAGCTGTATCGCCTTTTCAGGTAGTTTACGCTCAGGAAGCTAGACCTTACAGTTTGTTTGTTTTGTTAATTTTACTGTCTAGCGCAGTGTTGCTACGAGCAATGCGCCTAAAAACTAATATTAGTTGGGCAATTTATGCTACCACACTAGCCGTGGCAATGTATTCTCACCTCTTATTTGCCATGGTTGCCATAGGACATGGTATCTATGTAGTCATTGTTGAAAAGTTCCGCATTAACAAGACAGTTATTGGCTATTTTTTAGCGACAATTACAGGGCTCCTAATTTTTTCGCCTTGGGTTATAGTTTTTATAAAAAACTTCAACTATGCCAGCGATAAAACTTCTTGGCTCTCCCTGAGAAGACCGCTTTTAGAATTGATAAAAAGTTGGATTCTGAACATTAGCACTCAGTTTTTTGACGTGGGATTTTACTGGAAGTTGCCACGACCATATTTGATATCTACTTTGCCAGTTATTTTCCTGATTTTAATCATGGTTGGGTATTCTTATTATCTACTTTTACGGAAAACAGAAATGCGAGTTTGGTTATTTGTAATTACATTAACCTGCATGACAGTAGTATTTTTCTTGCCAGCGGACTTAATTAAAGGAGGGATTCGATCGATAAACACTCGTTACATGATTCCCTGTTATTTAGGAATGCAGATATCTATTGCTTTTCTTTTTACTCAACTTATAATCAGAGTTAAATTACAAAAATTGTGGAGAGTTGCTCTAGTTTTTCTGCTTTCAATGGGAATTATTTCATCGAGTCTCTATTTATCAGCAGATACTTGGTGGAATAAATCCGGTTCTCTGCTTAATAACTCGATCGCCCGTACAGTCAACTCAGCTTCTAATCCATTAATCATCACAGACTTGGCAGGCTATAGTGTATTGAATATCGGCAATTTACTAGGTATGAGTCACCAAATAGAACCACAAGCTAAATTATTAATAATGTCACCCAAAAATATTGAATTTTCTGGAAATTTTGACCCGATACTTCTGTACAATATTTCCCAGGATTTACAAAAACAAATCCGCGAGTTTAATCAATATAAAATAGAAATAATTTACGGTCAAGACCAAGAAATACTTCTCTGGAAAATAGTCAAATAATGAGCATTTATCTAGCAACCCCAAGTGAGTTTATTTAAAATGGAATTTCCGAAAAATGGCGATCGACTAATTTCTCAGCATCATCCACTGCACAAGGGGTTGCGATTTTTAATGATATTTATATTAGTCCTGGGTATATTTTTTCGTTTTGCAAATATCGATCGCAAGTTTTACTGGATCGACGAAACCTATACTTCCCTGAGAGTTGCCGGCTACACCGAAGCCGAAATGGTCAAAAACTTTTCTTACCAGCAAATAACATCGCCCTCAGATTTACAAAAATATCAACAGATAAATCCCGAACACAATTTAACTGACACCCTACATTCTTTAGCAACCGAAGACTCCCAGCACCCGCCACTGTATTACATACTAGCCCGATATTGGGGGCAATGGTTCGGCAGTTCTGTCACAGCCATGAGAAGTTTAGCTGTGGCGATTAGCTTGCTAGTATTTCCCGCCATTTATTGGCTAGCTTGGGAATTATTTGCCTCTAGCACTGTAGCATGGATGGCGATCGCCATTTTTGCCATTTCTCCCTACCATATTCTGTTTGCCCAAGAAGCCAGACAATACAGTTTGTGGACTGTCACTACTATTGTATCAACAGCATCCCTGCTGCGAGCAACGCGGGTACAGGAAAATCTCAACCCCATTTCGCTGATTTTCCACTGGATAATTTACGCAGTAACCTTAGCAATGGGACTTTACACCCACTTGTTATTTATCTGCGTCGCCGCCGCCCATGCAATCTACATCGCAATCATTGCCAACTGGCGCGATATTCAAACCTTTATTTCCTATTATGTAGCAGCTTTAGTAGCATTTATCGCTTTCATGCCTTCGGTTATCAATGTTTCAGAAAACATCAATCAAATTAAAAGCACCACAGTCTGGACTGAACAGGCAAATATCTTAAAATTAGTTAGCAGGTGGGTTGGTTCCGTCACCATCGCCTTTTTCGATCTAGGCATTGATGGCAGTGCTAGTACCACACAAGTAGCCTTACTAATTCCTGTGAGTCTAATTATCCTCGCTTTGGTGGGATATGCAATGTTTTTCCTGTGCCGACATACACCAAAACGAGTTTGGCTATTGATATTGTTAACAATTGCAACAACGGCGTTATTTTTAGCAGTACCCGATATACTTAAAGGTGGAAGGCGATCGGCAAATCCGCGATATTTAGTGCCATGTTATGTGGGAATTCAGCTAGCAGTTGCTTATCTACTGTCTATAAAAATTAGTGGCAATCTCGATGGTAATAAGCACCAAAATGTGTGGAAATTCATTATGGTTGCACTGTTTTCTGCCGGCATTATATCCGCGGGAATAATTTCTCAAGCAGACATTTGGTGGAATAAAGGCAGTGGTTGGCTACGCACGGAAATAGAAGTAGCTAAGGCGATTAATCAAGCCACCAAGCCGCTAATCATTAGCGATGCCAATATAGCATATATTATGCCTTTAAGCTATCAGCTAGAACCAAAAGTCAAACTACTAATTGCACCCCGCTGCTACACTGCTTGCTACAAAAATCGGGAATTGGCACTTGCCAAACCCAAAGTACCTACAATTCCCAAGGGTTTTAGTGACCTGTTTTTATACAGACCATCCTCAGTATTGCGATCGGGAATCCAGCAGCAAAACTATAAAATAGACCCCATTACCGATACAGTCGAGCTTAATCTCTGGAAACTCACCAAAAAATAGATTTTAGACCGATCCCTTTAGCGCTAAGCTAAAAGTAAGAATCAAAAAATAACATCAAAAATCTAACATGACAGTCACCGAAACTTCCAATATTCGCAAACTCCTATGCGATCCAGACTTGGGGTTGATTCCCCACCTGGAAAAGTGCCTCAAAGACTTGCACGCATCTTCCCTTCTTTCCAAAGACAAATTCAAGGTAGAACCTTATGATATAGAACTTGGACATTGCCACACCCAGAAGTTTCCCAACGAACAAAAACCCCTTGTCACTCAGTTAGTGTTAATGAAAATACCCTTAACTGGCAAAGTTCAAGACAAGATGGAACTATTTTTGTTAGCCAGTGAATTGCAGAACCAAATCGATATCAAAATCATTGACTGGAGTGCCTTAGAGCGTCGCCAATATAACATTCATGGCATCCCTTTAAAACAACCGGTAATCAAAATAGATGGGGAAATGAATTACAATTTAGTATTCGATCGACCACACTATTGCTGTATCACCCTAGGCCGCCAATTTGAATTAACTTACGCCGCCAATTTTTAAGGGGAGTTGTAGGGGCAGGGCTGTTTCATTCTTTGTAGGGTAAACCTACCATCTATAGCAGTCCTTGCAGGAGTCGTAAAGTTTTTTACCCCACCCCAACCCTCCCCTTATTAAGGTCCGGGAGTAAGAAATTCACAAATGATTTAGGATTGCTATATAAAACCCGCCCCTGGTATCTTAAAAGAGTTTGGACTCTTCAAGAATCCCCCCGATTCATCGGTGGGGAGTATCAATAATTCAAAATCGCTGCCTTGTACCAAGTACAAATTTGATGTCGCCGCCATCGCTAACACCCACATCAAAGCGGATTAATCCCAACAAGGGCGATCGCACTCGGACTCCCACGCCAAAACCAGCCCCAGTACCCGGTTTGTCCCTCACCACCGCCGGTTTCCCCAACACGCTGTCTCCGGTTCCCAAATCTGAGGCAAAATCGACAAATATTACCCCGCCCACATCTCTACTGACGGGAAACCGATATTCCCCGGAAGCTAGGAAATAACTCCGCCCGCTACCGAGATCTCCTGTGTCGTAACCCCGCACGGAATTCCGCCCACCGAGACGAAAAGCTTCTGTGGGTGCCAAATCTCCAATTACCGTCCCTGCTTGCAGGTTAAAAGCTAAGGTTTCTGGCAATGCTTCCGTATCGCCACGGCCGAGGAAATTCAGCGGTATATATTGTATATAATTAGCTAATAATTTATTGCTCACTATGTTCCCTTGTCCCAGGGGGATGGATTGTTCGGTGCTGAGGCTGAGAACCGAGCCGCTGCTTGGGTTGAAGGGATTGTTGCGCCGATCGAGCGTGGCGCCAAAAGAAACAGTGTATAATTCGTCAACACCAGTGCCGCTGAAAGTGAGAGGGTTTCCTAGTTCGTCACGGCGGGCGATATTCAAATTACGATCGCGGGTGCTGATATTTGTATAATTCAATCCCAAAGTCCCTCGCCAATCCCCCAAAGGCTTGGTAAATGCCAGATTTCCTCCCATCCGAATTTCTCGAACTCGATTGCCATTGGGCAAGTTAATATCGTTGTTGAAAATTTCCGATGTTCGGCGATCGCGAAAAGTTCTCACACTGTATCCCAAAGTATCAGTGGCGGCAACGTAAGGGCTGACAAATTGGACATCATACTCGAAATCTCGGAGGCTGGGCTGAACTTCCACCGACAGGCGTTGCGGATTTGTACCTAAAGTGCGATCTGTATAAGACAGAGGAATCGCTAAGCCAATGTCATCACTCAAACTCGCACTCACACCAAAAGACCGAGCCGATCGCTCTTGGACGTTGTATATAACATTAATATCAGTGCCAACTTCTTCAGTAGAAACCGTCACCATGTCAAACAATCCCAATTGCTGCAACTGCTGCAAATCCGATCGCACTACATCCTGACTGTAATTATCCCCCGCCTTGAGTTTGAGTTCGCCACGGATAAAATCTTCAGAAATTCTGCCCTGAATCGGATTCCCTTGCTTGTCAACGGCTTCCCCTTTGGAATTGACAAACCGAATTTTCACCTCTGCAACGTAGATACCGCCCACATCTCCAGCTTGAGAAACCTGTGCAGTACCCTCTAGCTGTCGGGCTTGGCCATTGCATAAACTGCTGGTATCATTCCCGTGGAATAGGCATCCAGCCTGTTCAATACCCGCTTTTTGGGAAATGTCTGGAGAAATATCTAACGATCTAAAATCCGTTAGCATCGGAATTATTAAACTCTCTCTTCTCTTCCTTCGCGTACTTCGCGCCTTCGCGGTTAAATCATTCCGATCAAACCGGAATTGATCTGATTCCGGCATTTCAACCACCGCCCCTGGGCTACGGGCAGTTTTTAACACCAAGGCAAAATCTTTACTTGGGCTGGATTTAACTTTAACAGAGGGTGATGGAGCTTCTACCGCCACAGGATTTATCGACAGGCTATCTGCTGCTGCTGCTTCTGCTTCTGCCAATTTCACCTCAGTTGCAGCTTTGGCTCCTAATTCCCCCCCAGCCCATGTGGCTAGAGTCAAAATTGCGATCGCCTGAATATTTAGAATACGCATAAAAATCTCTTTTTCAAACATCCACCGCATATTACCGAAAACCGACCACTATGCGTATGCCATCATAGAAACCGGGCGATCGTCAATGGATGTGAGATTGGAGATTTTTTGAATTGTAGATTTTATAAATTGACCCCGGATCTAAATCCAGGGACACCGAATCAAATTGGGCGATCGTCAACTTACGATTTAAAGAGCTTGTCTAGATACTCGTTTCTCAAAATGAGCCTGAGTCTGCTGCAAAAGTTGTTCGCGACTGTCCTTAGCCTGTGTAATGGTAGGGAGTAAGTTGCGAGCCTGTAAAGTCATGTGAAGCTGTAGGTGTGCCACGTACTCACTCACATCTTCGCGCAGCGAACAAGCTGGGTATTGTTTTAAGTTGGAGTTCAAAGTGTTCTCCTGCTTTATGTTTGCAGTATTTAAAATCATAATAGAGACTATCACAATAGTTTTTGGATTTTCCACTCCGTAATGAAGTTTAACCTTTGGATGCTTGTATGGTAACAATAGTTTACAAACATCCCTCCAGTACCAGGAGTCAAGAACAATGCAGAAGCACACTTTGAGTACATTTGTCAATGGCAATACCCAACAAGCCACTTACCTCGACATCGGGTGCGGGCAACCGTTATTAATGCTGCACGGTTTCTTTGGAGAAAAGACTTGCTGGCTCCCGCTCATTGAGTTATTGCAATCTCAGTTTCGCTGCATTAGTTTAGATTTGTTAGGTTTTGGAGAATCTAGCAAACCAGAAATCTGTTACGATGTTTCCCTAGAGGTTGCTTTTGTGCGACAAGTTGTAGAACAACTAAATATCGAACCCTGCTGTATTATCGGACATTCTTTTGGGGGTTGGGTGGCGGCTGCCTATGCTCTCAAATACACAAATTCCGTCAGCAGTTTAGTGTTAGCAGCGCCTGCTGGAATTCGAGACGACAGTTTTTGCGGTCAATATGATGCTTTGCGGCCCCTACTGTGGCAAACGCCGATCGTTGATTGGACTCTACAATTGGCAAAACCTTTTGCTAATTTAGCCGGAAAAAGTAACGAATTACAGCAAATATGGGGTTGGCGGCGGGAGTTAATGTCTCAACCAGTAGCTCGCTCTTTTTTAATGAGTCGGATGCGCCCGGAAGACGCCATTGATACCGTGGAAAAAGACATTCACAAATTGCAAATTCCCACTTTAGTAATTACCGGAGATAACGACGAAACAATTCCTCTGTGGCATTCTCAAACCTACGCCAAGGAAATACCAAAAGCAGAATTAGCTATTATTCCCAACGGGACTCATGGGTTGCCCCAAACTCAACCAGAAATGATGGCAAATCTGATGGGAAATTTTTTTGAGCAATTGACCTAGATCCTGTATAAACATAGATTGTAATACTGACTTAAAAACTGTGACTAATTATACTACTTAAAGACCCACCTAGGGACTATATTTTTGACAGTATAGTGAAAACATTTTTTTATGATGACCCTATCTTCTGCGACCAGGAGTTACAGACATTCAGTTGAGTCGGAGGTATTACCTATCGTGGCATTCAAAAACTACTTCAATCTTGAAGAAATTATGACCGCTAGAAAAATTAGCGCTGCTCTCATTAACGTCAGTGGGCGACAGCGAATGCTTTCTCAAAAAACGGCATTTTTTGCCATGAGGTTGGTTGGCTCTCTAGAAACAGCAGAAAGAGAAACATTGCGGGCTCAATTGCTAGAGGCGATCGCTCTTATGGAAAAATCTCACCGTGGGTTAATCTACACTGACAGCAGCATCAACTTATTAACTCCCCCTTCGCCCGTTGTCAAATCAATGTATTTTGAAGCGCCCCTGTATTTAGATAAACAGGTGCGCGAATATATCGATCGCATAAGAGCATTAGTACAGGTTCCCGATGCCGACCTAAAGCCAGATAATCCTCACCTATTGTACATTGTAGCCTCCGCTTCCGGCGAACTGCTCGCAGCTTTTGATGCAGTGGTGAGTCAATATCAAGAAGAAAGCGAAATGGAACAATTTGAAATAGATCTCAGACAAGTTGAACTTTATCAAGAAAGTTGTAATGCTAGGGCTACTTCGGAATCTCAAGCCGATGAACTAAAGCGCACCCTGTGCGAACTCAAAGAAACTCAAGCTCAACTCCTGCAAAGCGAAAAAATGTCTTCTCTGGGAGAACTAATGGCTAGTATTGTCCACGAAATTAATAACCCCATTAGTTTTATTTACGGCAACTTAAGCTATGTAGAAGTTTATACTCAAGATTTGCTACACCTCCTGCGTCTCTATCAAGAAAACTATCCTAACCCCTGTGATGAAATAAAATATCAAATCGAAGAAATGGAGCTAGATTTTTTAGTGGAAGACTTGCCGAAAGTGATGTCTTCGATGCAAATGGGTTCCGATCGCATCCGCGAAATAGTCAAATCGATGCAGAACTTTTCGCGGACTGATAATACTAACATGACCCAATGCGATTTGCACGACTGCATTGAAAACACCGTGTTAATTTTGCGAAACCGTCTGAATTCTAAAAAAATTGGTCGTGATATAGAAGTAGTTAAAGATTACGGAAAATTGCCTCCTGTAGAGTGTTATGCCGGACAACTAAATCAAGTATTTATGAATTTGATTAGCAACGCGATCGATGCTTTGGAAGAAGCAGCAGAAGAACGACCAAATGCTTTATTAAAGATTTATATCCGTACCGAGCTAGCAGGAAGCGATCGAGTTATCGTCCGCATTGCTGACACAGGAGCGGGAATGACGGCTGACGTAAAAGAACGAATGTTCGAGCAGTTTTTTACAACTAAAGAAATCGGTAAAGGCACCGGTTTAGGAATGTCGATAGTCTATAAAATTTTAGTAGAAAATCACGGTGGCATTCTGCGGTGCGAGTCAGAACCGTCTCAGGGAACCGAATTTATCATTGAATTGCCGGTGCAACAAACTTAAACAGTTAACAAAAATCACTCCAATTGCAGCTTCAAGGTTGGCAACAACTTTTCTAAATTCTTAAGAGATTTCTGTTGCCAAGGAACATCATTTGAACCTGTTACCAACAGTTCAATCGTTTTCTTTTTCCGCACACTAATAACAAACTTGGAGAGCATATTAATACCAGAACTGTTAAGAAACTCCAGTTGTTTGAGGTTCAAAGTAATGTGAGGAGGTTCTAAACTAGCAACTTCATCTAATAAATCAACTATGGGCTTATAATCTGACGCTCCATCTAAGCTGAGTTCACCTTTGAAAGAGACTGTCACCGATTCTGGATCGTATTGAATAAAGTAGTCTTGACCTTTAAGTTCTTGAATATCCATAGTTTTGTGGTTTCCTGAGTGAATTCTGGCTCGACTAAACACTAATTTGAACGAGGGTCGTAATAGCGAGCATAGGGAGACCATCAGCTATCGACTCAAATTTCCAACCTATCTTAGCAGCATAGTCATTAATCATCGTCAGCAATCCTAATCCCGATGTTTCACTTTCTATTTCAGCATTTTTTTCAAGCTGCTGTAAATAGAGTTCATTAGAGTCAGAAATCAGCAGTTCTTTAATGAATTCCTGCAATTTATGAGCTGCTGCTTCCTTCACATGATTCGTAGCATAAATTACCGCTGTTACATCATCTTCTCCGATAAAGTGAATCCCAAACCTTACCTTGTGACTACAGTCATCATCACTAAATTTTATAGCATTTTCTAACAGTTCATTAGCAATATAGCTCACGGCTCCTTTGATTTGTTTAATTCGTTTTTCGCTGCTAAAATTCTGCTCGTCCACTGGTAAAAAACTAGACAAATAATCTGCTACAAAATGAGCAGATACCCGATTGTTTCGCCAGCGCTGCTTGATGGGGCGAGAACTGGGAGTAAATGTAAGTTCTAGGGAGTCATGATCCGGGGGAAATTCCTGGATAAATTCTCCAAAAATTTCTATCCCTTTCTCCAAGCTTCCAGATGTCATATTGTCTCCCTCCAATTATTTTTTTAGGTCACTTCTGGGTAAATTGCCACACGCCATTCCAGTTAGCCGGAATACTATTTTCTAAAAGTGCTTGGATGCGTTCTAGATAAATTTGGCTGGGTTTGTCATCGGGATTTAACCCCACAATTTTTTCAAAACAAACTTTGGCATTAGCAAAGTTTCCCTGACAATATTGTTCTAGTCCATCCTCAAAAATAGGCAAAGTTAGAATTTTGAGCGATCGCACTGGTTCTACTTCAACATCTAACACCTCACAAACAGTAATCGCTTCTTGTCTACCTTTCACAATCGCCCGATCCAAAAAGCGAATACGATACTTGGACGGTTGACTCAAACGTTGTACCACCTCTCCTGAAATTAATAAAGATACGCCATAATACTTAGTCAAACCTTCCAGACGAGCCGTGATATTCACATGATCGGACAGGGCATCGGCTTGCATCCGATTTGCTTCACCAATAATCCCCACCATCGTATCACCAACATGGATACCAATGCCAATATTCACCGGAATCTCTCCATTGATTTTACGGCTTTGATTGTATTTTTGCAACTCCTCTAACTTCACAATTCCAGCCTGAATGGCATCATCAACCCCTTCGGGAAAAACTGCCATCACTCCATCTCCCATATACTTGACAATAAAACCATTGTGATTGCGAATTCCGGGACTAATTCGCTGTAAATAGCTATTGATAAAGTTAAAGTTTTGTTGAGCAGTCATTTGCTCGGCCATTGTGGTGAACGAACGGATATCAGAAAACATGATAGCCATCTCTTTGCTGACGTGATCTCCAAGCTGGAAATCCACAATACTCTGCTTTCCCAGAAATTGGAGAAATTCATCGGGAACAAAACGTCCGTAAGCCTGCAAAAGTTTCTCTAATTCCTGTTCCCGCGCTTTCACCGTTTGCACCATATGGGAGAAAACCTGTGCCAGTTCTCCCAGCGTATCACTGCGCGCTGCGACATCGGACAATATCTGAGGTTCAAAGCAGTTGTTTTTCACAGCGATAGCTGCATCTATCACCTTTTTTACCTGCTCGATATAAGTCTGCATCTCTCGATTATTATGACGGATTTGGTTTTCCAAATCCGTGGAATGCTCCGTGATAATTTCTACTAAAGTTTCATAGCTATTTTTTTCATCTTCGACTTCTTCAAGTTTCTCCATCAAATCCTGTAGCTGAGTCTTGAGTTCTTCAGGAGATGTAGATTTTGCTAAATTAATCTGGGTTGTCATATTTTATACTTGTGAAGTTGGGAGCAAAAAAATGTTTCAATCGCTAGCTGTAAATTATTAGAGGTTACGCGATGCGATCGGTAAATCCGGTTGCTTCTGACATTCTGCGCCCCCAAATCCCCGATCGCTCCTCTAAAGCTGCTCTCTCGTAGGCGATCGTCAATTATGCACAATATTTCCCTGTTGCTTCAATACTAGCAAAGTAATGTCATCAAGTACCTTTTCTTCTCCCATAAATTTTCGTAAATCATCGATGGTGGCTTGCTTGATTTCTTCGGCGCTGCGATGCCAGTTTTCAGAAACCACTTCACAGAGTCTTTCTATACCGTAAAATTCTTGCTCGATATTTCTGGGTTCGGGGATGCCGTCAGTATAAAGCACTACCCCGTCCCCAGGCTCTAAGTCTACTACAACCTGACTAATCCAATCTGAAATATCCTCATCTAAGCCGATGGGGAATCCTAAATCTATTGTGTCAATCCTTTCAATCTGACCACCTTTTCTGACCACGATAATTTCCTCGTGTTGACCGCTAATACTAACTTTACCGTCGGCGTAATTCAGCAGAGCGAGGGTCAGATTTTTGTCAGATTTCATGCGCTGGACATTTTTGTAAATGGTGCGATTCAGGGTATCTAAAAAACGGACTGGCTCGGATTCTTGCAGTTCCTGAAGAGTGCGGACTGCTGCTTGAGTCATCACCATCAAAATGCCACTTTCTAATCCATGTCCTGTAACATCTCCAATGCAGATTGTCACAACTCCCTCCGTACACAGTACGTCGTAGTAATCGCCACCTACTCGATCCGCTGGTTCCATAAATCCCGCAATATCTAAGCCTTTTATTGCTTGGAGTTCGGCTGGTTTGGGCAGAATTAACTGCTGCATTTGTTTGAGGATATCCAGTTCGGCACTCATCAGAATATTTTCGGTTTTGAGGCGCTGGTTGAGGGCAGAAATTTCTTGATTTGCTTGGGCTAGTTCGGCAGTACGTTCTTCAACTTTATCTTCAAGAGTTTGATATAACAGAGCATTTTCAATGGAGATAGCAGCTTGGGAAGATAGGATTTTTAAGACTTCTAATCTGTCCGCCGTAAAGGCACCGGTGGCGAGACTATTTTCTAAATACAAAATGCCGATCGCCTTACCTTGGTTAACAATGGGAGTACACAACACCGATTTAGGTTGGTGCTCAATAATGTAGGGGTCGGCAGCAAACATATTTTCAGTAGCAATATCGTTAATTACCAAGGTTTCTCTAGTACGCCAGACGTAGTTAATGGCAGTGATGGGAAGTTCTTCGCTTTGAGCGATCAAAATATTAGGCAAATAAGATTGCTCGTTTAAACATTTAGCAACTATCCATAATTCACTATCAATTTCTAAAATAATATAGCTCAGAGAAGCGCCAGCATTCTCGTTGAGTATTTTGATTAAAGTTGAGAGTAATTCATCTACATTTATTTCTCCAGATATGGCTTGAGAAGCTTTGATTACTGTTTCTAAGTCTAGGGATTTGGACATACTTTTGCTAGTGCTAGTAACGCCCTCTAGCATAGTTTCAGCAATTGTTATGCATCCATATAGGCTTGTTGTTTGTTGGAGGATGGGAGCGAGTAATTGGGAATAGTTTTGTTCCAGGTTTTTGATTTTTGCCGGAGAACCCCAGCGAGCATAAGCATAATAAGCATCAGTTAGATAGACGCTGGCAATTTTATCTTTGCCTAATTCCAGATAGAATTTAGCAGCCAGTTCGTTTGCTAGTGCTTCTTCTTGGAGGTATTGGTTTTCTTTGGCTGTCACAATGGCGCGATCGTACAAATCCATCGCTTCCAGCCTGTCTCCTAATACTCGTGCTATTTCTGCTGATACTAATTCATACTTATGTTGATAATTCATCGGTGCATGAAACGCCCAGGTTTGCATTTTTTCCTGATTGTTTCTCACTTGGCTTAAGTATTGTTCTGCTGCGATCGCCTCAGCATGGGGATACAGTGCTAGCAGGGCGAGGGAATGATAGAAGTTGTGCTGTGGAACCATCATTAACGAGCCGACTCCCGCGACATATTGCTCTGCTAGCTGGGCATTTTCCAGGGCCCGATCGCGATCGCCCAACAAATAATTCACAACCATTTTAGCAAAATAAATCCCAAATATGGAAGATACATTATTGGCGGCCAACAAAACAGGCAACATTTCATCTTCATTGAAACTTTCCCCCACTAACCGACAATTATCCTCAGCTAATCCTTGTAAATTCAATACTAATTGTCGCCATATTTGGGTATAGTAAGTCTGATATTCTTGTTTAGAATCGAGCATTAGTTCCAGATAATGCTCATATTTTTGATCTACTAATTTTAGGTCTTCCCCGCTAAAAAAGCTGTAGATGCAAAGATACATAGCAGCATAGCAAGCATACTCAATATCGCCAGTTTCTAAACCACTTTGGACTGCCGATAGCAAATAAGGTAGAGTCGAGCGAGTCGGTTCTTTCCAATGTCTGACGCAGGCATTATAAACCATCACAACTTTTGAGTTAAATTCGGGAGATGGAAATTTATCTAATACCTGTAAGGATAGTTGACCGTATTGATAACCTAATTCAATTTCTCCGATTACTTCACAAATTAAACTGCAACAAGCATAGGCATAACTAGCAGGGGCAGAATTCCCGTATTTGATACAAATATCTGCCATGGTAAATACAACGGTGGGGTAAATTTCGGGACTGGCTAGATAAGCCGCAGAAGCGATCGCACATAAAATCCTCAAAGCAGCAATTTTATAAGCATCCTTAATTTCTGGCAGATCGGCTAAGCCCGAAATTTCCTCCTCCCCAGGGAGTTCTGTTTCCAAAGCAACACCAAGCATCCCCAAAACTTCCAATCCAGTATCTACTGCTAATTTCATCTGATTTTGAGCAATATAAGACTGAATTCGTGCTTCGTAAACTCGGAATTGATCGAGGAGATTTCGCGAGTGAGATAGAACTATTTCTGTCAGTTGTTGCGATAAATCAAAATTGGTATTCAAATATTCTGCTTCTACCGATTCTACATAAATATCTAGGGTTAAGTCATATAAATCGCTCCAGCTATCATCTGGTAGTAAATGGCGACCCATGGTTAAGTAATCAACAGCAGCAGCATAGGCTGTAGAAGTTTTCGCTTTGCGCCCTGCTAATAAATTCAAGGAAGCTAGCTGATTTCTTTCAGTGCGATCGACAATTAATTCCACTCCCATATTCAAGTGGTTGACAATATCAAATATCCGCTCTTCTTTTTCAGATTCTGGGGTATTACTCAACAACAATCTGCCAATTTTAAGGTGAGTTAACTGCGTGGCATCATCAGTAATTAAAAAATAGGCAGCTTGTTGAACGCGATCGTGCAAAAATTTGTAACTTGGCAATGGACAATCGGCAACAGCTAAGGGTGCTGCCTCCCCATCCTCTGTAAAAAACTTGTAAACTTGACTTTGCGGTAAAATTAGACCTTCTTGCAATCCTTTCCACAAGTCAGCCGCCGTGTCTCCTTGAGATTTTTCGCAAACAACAGCCAAGGTTTCTAAATCAAATTGACTGCCAATACAAGCAGCTAACTTTAAAACATATTGAGTGGCGATCGGCAATTTCTGCAATTGAGTGGCCATAAACTCGACGACATCATCGCTAACTGCCAATTCTCTGATTTTACTAATATCGCACTGCCACCCCCCCGCAGTCCCAGTCGGCGCCGTGGATGGTGCGTACTCGCCCTGGTTTTTAGTGTTTAAATCGAAATAAATTAACTTATCTTCGTAGAGCTTCTTGAGGAATTGATTGCTAAAAAAAGGATTGCCTTGAGTTTTTTGAAAAATCAATTCCGTCAAGGAAAGAGAGCGTTCTAGCGGACAACTTAAAGCATCAGCAACCAGACGATTCAAGTCAAGTTTGGAAAGTGGCGCGAGAGTAATTTGATTAATTATAGGGGCTGGGCGATCGCTCCCATGACTGGGCACAGAAGATGAACTCGTACCTAGCTTACGAATTTCGGATAAAGTCAGCATTAATGGATGAACATTGGAAACTTCATTATCTCGATAGGCACCAATTAACAGCAAATGTTGCCCTTCAGATTCGCCCAGCAACAATTGCATTAATTTCAAAGAGGCTGAATCTGCCCATTGCAAATCATCTAAGAAAATAACTAAGGGGTGATTTTTGGTAGCAAAGACACGAATAAACTTTTGAAATAGCAGATTGAACCGATTTTGTGCCGGACTAGGCTCTAATTCTGGGACAGGAGGTTGCTTGCCAATCAGCAGTTCTAATTCGGGAATTACATCAATAATTATCTGAGCATTGTCACCTAAAGCTGACAGGATTTCCGATTGCCAATGTTCAACTCGCTCGACACTTTCTGTGAGTAATTGTTCCATTAACTTTTGCAGAGCTTGCACCCAAGCGGAGAAGGGAATATCGCGCCTAAATTGGTCGAATTTTCCTTTGATAAAGTATCCCCGTTGCTGAACTATTGGTTTATGAATTTCGTTCACGACAGCCGTTTTACCAATCCCGGAAAATCCCGATATCAACATTATTTCAGTAGTAGCTATACGGCGTAATTTATGAGTTTTTTGGACGCTGTTAGAGGAGGTTTTTAAATTTGTAGTTAGGGAATTTGCCTGGGGAGATGCGACGCGCTGGAAAGCCGCTAATAGGGTCAAAACTTCGATCTCTCTGCCATACAGTTTTTCGGGAATCACGAAGCGGTCAGAAATGTCTCTGCGGCCTAATGCAAACAGTTCAATAGTGCCAGTATTGGAGTATGCTTTTAAGCAGAGTTCTAAATCATGTTTGAAGCCTGTAACTGTTTGATAGCGTGCTTCTGCTGTTTTTGCCATCAGTTTTAGCACGATGTTATTCAATACTTGGGGGATGGCTGGATTTAGGGCGATCGGGTGAATGGGCTGGCGAGCAATGTGACAGTGAACCAATTCCATGGGTTCGTTTGATGAAAATGGCAATTGTCCTGTCAACAGTTCGTAAAAAGTTACTCCTAGGGAGTAAAAATCGGTGCGGTAGTCAATCCCACGATTCATTCTTCCCGTTTGTTCGGGAGACATATAAGCTAAAGTCCCTTCCAAGATATTAGCATTTTTAATTTCTTGATTTTCCCTAGACAAAAGGGAAGAAATACTAAAGTCAATGATTTTTATTTGTTGAGTTTGAGGGTTGATTATAATATTTTGTGGCTTGATATCTTTGTGAATAATTCTGTTTTGATATATCGCTTCTAAAGCCGAGCAAATTTGAAGGGCTATCTGCAAAAAATCAGCTAAACGATTGGTGAATTTGCCATAAATTCCAAAGGCATCATTGACGACGTATTCTGCCAGAGAAATACCCCCAAAGTCCTCCATCACCAAGGCAAAGCCGTTACGGTATGGTTCTAGACTTAAATGTTTGACAATCCCGGAATGATCGATATTTTTAGCAATGGTGTATTGATTGCGAAACTGCACCAGTTCGCTGAAAGTCGGATACTCAGACTTGAGCAATTTGATCGCGACTGGTTGATTATCTGATTCAGAAAAACCTCTATACACCAAGGTTCTGGGACCGGAGTAGAGTAGTTCGATAGCGCGGTAGCCGGAAATTGAGAGCGGAGTCATAGTTTCTAATTTCTAGTAAGTTGTTGGTTATAGTAATATAAATAATAGTGCGGTAGGTGCATCATCGAAGGGATGTCTGTTTCACAAGAACGATCGCAGATGTCTATTAGTTTACTATGACCCCCAAGGTTTCGGGAAGATTTGACCACAAAATAAAGCTCGGTAGATAGAAAACAGAGGACGAACCACATCAATTGCCTTGAAAATTTTTGCAGCGCTTGCTTCCCAGGAGCGATCGACTTAAAAAGTCATATCTGGTAAGATATTATATCGCTACATAAATTAATTATTTAAGGATTTTTTGGCGAAGTATATATTAGAATTTAGACGGCTGCATAATGTGAAAAATAAATTAATATCGAGACAGTGCATAACATTGATTTTGTAGCTCTATCTGTATTCAAAGTAACAGATCATGTTATGATAAATCTGTGGCTCACAATTTTTATATAAGCGCGAAATTAAAAGGTCTGAAAAAAAATGCAAATTACCCAAACCCTCCACAGTGCCCTACTAATTTCTAATATCGAAAAATCCCAACACTTTTATAGCACCGTATTAGGAATGCAACAAATTGAAAGAAAATTAAATTTTTCAGGTATTTGGTATCAAGTAGGTAACTTCCAAATCCACCTAATTGTAGCAGAAAAAATTATCCCAAATACCGTAGATTATGAAAAATTAGGACGCAACCAACATCTAGCATTTTCTGTTGCTAACTTAGAACTAGCTAAAGAGCAATTAATCGCTCATCATTGCCCAGTACAAATGAGTGCATCAGGTCGATCGGCATTATTTACCCAAGATCCCGACGGTAATATCATCGAACTCAGCCAGTAACAGATGAAAATCATCGCCTACTCTTACACTGAACCTCTCCTAGAAACAGCACCGACGCCTGAATTTTGGGGCCAAGAAGTCGATCGCACTTATCAAGACTTAGGAGGGCGAGAGCAACTGCAACAACTCCTAAAAGACTGCGCCACAGAACCAGTCAAATACCTGTTAATTCAGCGGTTTGAAGAACTAGGCGACACAGTGCAGCAAGTTTGCACCAGCCTAGAACAACTGGAAAACCTCGGCATCCAACTAATTGTCACAGACGAAAAACAAACAGAAAACAGAGCAAACTTGCTCAAACTCCTAGCAGAAATCCAGCGCAGCCAACATAGCCGCAGCATTCGCAAAGGACACGCCCGCAACCGAATCAAAGCCAAGATTCCACCGGGTAAAGCTCCCTACGGCTATCGGCGTAGCAAAGAGCGCTACACCATCGATAAAAGCACCGCCCCCACCGTCAAAGACTTTTTTGAACACTTTTTAATCTACGGTTCCTTGCGAGGTTCCGTGCGCTATTTAGCCAAGAAATACAACAAAAAAATCTCTGTCAGCACAGGCCGTCGCTGGCTGACAAATCCCGCCTACCGAGGCGATTTAGAATATCAAAATGGTCAAGTAATTTCTAATACCCATGTCCCTATTATTTCCAGAGAAGAAGCAGCTCAAATAGACAGGTTGCTGCGCCGCAATCGCCGCCTGCCTCCCCGCACCGCCAGCGCCCCTCGTTCCCTTGCTGGTTTAGCGATTTGTGCGGAATGTCGATCGCCCATGACAGTAGCAAAAGTTACATCCTACCGCAAAGACCGAGAATACCTTTATTTACGGCCGATTAACTGTTGTCGGCCGGCTAAATGTAGCGGCCTTTCCTACGATGAAGTATTGCAATCGACCATCAGCGGAATTTGTCAGAATTTACCCGCTGCTGTGGCCGGGTTACAGATGCCGGATATGAATGGAATCAAAGCAGGAATTGGTAGGGCGATCGAATTTAAAGAACAAATCATCAATCAACTAGCCACCCTGATAGAAAATGGCATTTTAGACACAGAAACTGCCGAATTGAGAGCCTACAAAATCCGCACCGAAATGGCACAATTGCAAAGCAAATTGGCGCAACTACCGCCAGTTAATTTGCGAGAAACAGCTCAAACTGTTTCTCTGCCGCAATTTTGGCTCGACTTATCAGAATCGGAACGCAGGTTTTATTTTCGAGAATTTATCGATCGCATTGAGATAGTCCGGGAGAATACAAATTGGAAACTGGAAATAATCTTCATTTTTTAAGGCAGCTAATCATATTTTTTGCTGGTTAGCAAATAGGCGATCGTCTCTCCTTTACCTTTTACCGATATCGAACCTCTTTCCTCAAATACATAGTCATTTTTTAACTGCTGGTAAACAGCAGTAGTAACTTGAATACACCCTGGTAATCCTTGAGATTCCATCCGAGAAGCAACATTCACAGTATCTCCCCACAAGTCATAGCTAAATTTTTTAGTACCAATGACTCCAGCAACTACAGGCCCTGTATTGATGCCGATCCGAATTTGAAAAGGTTCCCCCCTATCTGTTTTAAAATCAGCGATCGCTTCCTGCATATCCAAGGCCATATTGGCGATCGCTTCTGCATGATCGGGCCTCGACACCGGCAACCCCCCCGCTACCATATAAGCATCCCCATTCGTTTTAATTTTCTCCAAACCGTGTTTTTCAGTTAATTCATCAAACTTTGAAAAAATTTGGTTGAGAAACTTCACTAATTCTAGAGGTGATATTCTGGAAGCAATAGAAGTAAAATCAACAATATCGGCAAATAAAACTGTTGCTGAGTCAAATCTCTCAGCATTAGTATTCTCCCCTTTTTTCAAAGCTTCAACAATCGCTGCTGGTAAAATATTTAACAATAAATGATCGGACTTTTCTTGAGCAAGGCGTACAGCTAGCTCAGCTACCTGCCGCTCTTTAATTTCTTTTTCCAAACGTCCGACAATTTCTTCTAATTGGTTAGTTTGTTCTTGAAGTAGTTCTTTTTGACTTTTAATGGTTAGCTGATTTGCCACTCGTGCCAACACTTCTTTCTCTTGAAAAGGTTTCGTAATATAGTCAACTGCTCCCACATCAAAGGCTTTCACCTTATCTGAAGCATCATCTAAGGCGCTTAAAAAAATCACTGGAATCGAACTGGTAGTTGGTGAAGATTTCAAATGTTCGCACACCTCATACCCATTCATTTCTGGCATCATCACGTCCAGCAAAATGAGATGCGGCGGAAACTCTTGCACTGTAGCGAGCGCCCTTTGCCCATTTAGCGCTTTACGAACCTGATATCCTTGTCCCGTGAGGATTGTTGATAATAGTCGCACGTTATGTGGCGTATCGTCAACTACGAGAATGCTGGCTGAAATTGTAGGATCTTGATTGCTGTCCATAAGATGGAAGACTTACTTATTTTTCATAAAAAATCTTAACATTGACGGTCTTTAACGGCCGATGTTGCTAATTCTATAATATCATCAAATAGAAAATCATGGGCTAAAGCCGTTAAGATTTTTGCGAATGAATCAAATTCTCTAGGTATTTCATCAATCAACTGAACAATTTTATCGTCGGAACATTCATGAGCAGCATCAGATATCTTCTGCATCCAATCTAGAGGCATTTGACTCAGTTGCGATTCCACAGAGAGATTGCTAGCAGCTACGCTAATTGTATTTTCATTGTCGAGTTTTACCTCAACAGGCTCTTCATAAACATACCTGATACCTAAAAGTTCTTCCATGATCGAAAATAGTATATTGGCCTCGAAGGGTTTACGCATAAAATCATCGCAGCCTGCGGCCAAAATAGTTTTTCGTTCCTCTTCAAAAGCGCTAGCAGTGAGAGCCACAATCATGGTTTTTTTACCGAGGGGATGAGCTTTAATCAATCTGGTAGCTTCATAGCCATTCATCACAGGCATCTGCATATCCATCCAAATCAGGTGCGGTTGCCACTCCTCCCATATAGCAATAGCTTCTTGCCCATTTCTAGCTTCTCGCACGATGATGCCTAGGGGTGACAATAATCTGACTATGACTAGACAGTTGTCAGGGCGATCGTCAACCACCAAAATCCGGTATTCTGGTTGATCCGGTGCTAAACCAATTACTTTTTTCTGTGGTTTAAGCATTTTAACATCGCTAGGATCTGCCAGCCTGAATTCAATATCAAATGAAAACTTACTTCCCAAACCAACTGTACTTTTGACACTAATATCTCCTCCCATCATTTTCACAAAATTGCGACTAATTGGTAAACCTAATCCAGTGCCTTCTTGAGATTTATAACCTGTTTTTGTTTGCTCGAAGGGCTGAAATAATTTATTCATCTCTTCTGGGGCAATCCCAGCACCGGTATCTTCAATTTCAAAATTAACCCGTAACGATACCGGAGGAATATAATTCATATTTACAGCATCAAATTCCGGCGATGCCGACTTTAGGGAAACCGTGTCGGTGGTGATTGTTTTTGGGAGCCTAAAATCTGCGGTTTGAACAGTCAAACTTGTTTCTACCTGATTTTTTACTCGCAAGGTAACGCTACCAGTGTCTGTAAATTTGATCGCATTGCCGATCAGATTAATCAAAACTTGACGCAATTTACCATCATCTCCCTTCACAAAGTGCGGTACGCCTTCAGCTACTTCAAAATTTAGCAGCAATTTCTTAGATTTAGCTTTCAATCGGAACATTTCTTCTAAGGTTTCTAACAGACTGATTAAATTAAAACTGCTTTCATTAAGTTGACTTCTGCCTGCTTCGATTTTCGACATTTCCAAAATGTCATTAATTAAGGAAAGCAAGTGTTCTCCCGCGCGATTAATAATTTGTAGATGCTGCTGGTGTTGATTGTTCAAAGATGAATCGCGCACCATCACCTGACTAAATCCCAAAATGGCATTCAGAGGAGTCCGCAATTCGTGGCTCATAGAAGAGAGGAATTCGCTTTTGGCACGGTTAGCTCTATCCGCAGCTAAGACAGCTTTTTGTAATGCCAATTCTGCCACTTTGCGTTCGTGAATTTCTGTTTTGGCTTGTTCAAAAAGAATGGATTGTTGGATAGCAATTGCTAGCTGCACGGAAATTTGCTGAAGAGATTCTATCTCAGAAGAGTTCCAATGCCTTTGACTCCGACAGTGATGAGCAATCAGTAGTCCCCATAATTTTTCACCTTGCAAAATGGGAACCACCAGGTTAGCTTTAATTTCAAACTGGCTCAGTAAATTAAGGTGACACTCAGAAAGACCCGCCGTGTAAATATTGTCGATCGCCCGAATGTGTCCCTGCTCGTAAACAGACACGTAGTGTTCCCGAAAACAATTATCATTAATGTCAATTCCCCAAATCGGCATCGTATTTTTTGCCACTGACTCAACGGCAATAAAGCCACTCCAATCTGGGTTAAAACGATAAATAACTGTTCTATCTGTTGCCAAAAAATCCCGGACTTCTTCCACAGCCATTGTCAGCACTTCTTCCAGGTTAAGAGAGGAACGAATCCGCTCTTGAATGGAATTCACTAGCCTCTCCCTTTTGAGTTGTTGCTGCAAGGTGATTTCCGCTTGTTTACGCGCAGTAATATCTACGGCATAACCAACGCACTCTATAGGTACACCCGCAGCATCTTTTACCAACTTAACCTCATCGTAGATCCACCGATAACTACCGTCTTTGTGCAGTTCGCGGTATTCGTAGGAAATTGATTCTTTTTCCAATATTTGAGCGAACAAATTACTCACATTTTCTCTATCTTCTGGGTGAATCAAGGTATACCAATCAAGGGAACAATTTATAAATTCTTGGGCTTCATAACCAATCATTAAAAAAATATTTTCGCTAACAAATGTCACGTCATAATTTCCGCCTAGTTGGCAGCTAAAAATTACTGCCGGAGTTGTCGCCAATAAATATTGCAAGCGTTCGGTAACAGACCGCAATTTTAACTCGGCTTGCTGGCGCTCCCCAATTTCTTTTTCTAAGCACTTGTTGGTTTCAATCAACTGGGATGTGCGTTCTTGCACCTTAATTTCTAAGTCGTCATAGGCCCTACGCAACTCTAATCTTGCCTGTTTTTTTACTAATATTTCAGCCTCCAATTTGCTGTTTATTTCTTCTAATTCTTGGGGAGTTCTTAATGAAAGAAATTGTGGTAATAGTGTTACCATCTGTCCAGCAGTGTAACATGAAACCATTGCAGTGAGGGCTTTTTCTATCCCAGATAACCAATAGGCGGAATGCCACAGAGTCCAAATTTCTAGCAAGTGACCAGTGCCGCACAGAATAATAAATGCACCAAATAAAGCAAAAATTCCTAAAAAAGGAACATCCCGCCGTTTTAATACAAAATAAATCAGCATCATGGGAATTGAAAAATAGGCGATCGCAATTAAAAAATCGCCCGTTACGTGGAGCCACACCAAAGGCGTTTGCCACAGATAGCAATGACCGTGTGGCATATATTGAGTAGGATAAAATATATTTTTGACTAATTCCAACATAATGTTTGCGATTGGCAGATAATACAGTTGGCTGGGAGTAATTCAGGGAGAAATCGGAGCGAAGATTCTGGTGGATGACTAAACTCAATCTTGTAGCATTTCCCCGACGATATTTCCTAGACCTGGGTTCCAGGCATCGGAGACTTTGTTGATGAATAAAAGTAGGCTTATCAAAATACTTTTAATTAAGTTAGCATTAATTGACAAACCATTAGCAATGTCAACTGTCACATTTTAATTGTAGCTGGACGAACAAATGTGACACATACATGACATTTTAGCTAACTATCGAGAAAAAGCCTCAAAAAAGTAGGCAAAGCTCCCTTGCAGCTAGGAGCTCCTCTTAAAATTAGGTTATGCCGATCGCTCAGGGAACGCTATTAACACAAGATGTAATTATTGTCAATAGTTTTAATCGAGTGAGAGACCCATTCTCAAAAAATTGCGTGGCAATGAGGCGATCGTACTCAGCTTTAGAGTCGATCGCGAGTGATAATATCTACAATACCCTTACCAGATAATTGCCAGTTATGACGATCGATGAGGTACTAAACCTAACTCGCGCACGATTGCCAAAAAAATTACATCCCGTACAAGAAACAATTCTCCGCCAAGTTTGGGAAGGAAAGACTTATAAAAGTATCGAAGTATAGGGCATTACTAATTACCAACTACCAATTACCTATTACCTATTGCCTATTATATCAATTCCGGTTGTATCGGAATGATTTAACCACGAAGGCGCGAAGGACGCGAAGGAAGAGAAGAGAGAGTTTAATACAGGACGATGAAGAGAGGATTTTATATTACCAATTCTCGATCGTACCTCCGATCAGATCTCGATATAGTTTGTTTGGCAACTATAATCACTACAGACTAATGAAATCACTAGCGGTAATAGTCTTAGCCGGTACACCATTCAAATTTGCCAGCAATTGACCAGTGGCACTCACACTAATCAACACTTGATTATTGCTAGAAATAATGCTGAGTTGACTCAAACTCAAACCAGGATTCAATCCAATTAAATCCTCACCCTTGCGGAAATCAGTAATCAACTCGCTTCCCCCATTCGGACTTAACACAAACACATCATTTCCCGAACCACCAGTCAAAGTATCGTCCCCAGCATCACCACTCAGGAAATCCGCACCACTACCGCCACTGAGAATATCGTTACCTTTGCCACCGTAAAGCGTATCATTGCCGGCACAACCATATACAATATCGCTATCATTACCACCAAAAATTAAATCATTACCATCGCCACCACAAAGACTGTCGTTTTCTTTACCACCGTAAAGCGTATCATTGCCAGCTTGACCAAAAATCAGGTCTGCACCTTCATTACCAAACACAATATCATTGCTATTTCCAGCATTAATTGTGTCATTTCCTAAGTTGCCTAAAAGATAGTCATCGCCATTTTCACCGAACAAGATATCGTCATCTTTGCCACCAAAAATAGTATCATTGCCGATACTACCAGCCATCGTATCTTTACCAAAATCTCCCCTCAAAAAATCGTTGCCATCACCACCCAAAACAGTGTCATTATCCTTCCCCGCATAGATAGTATCGTTGCCATCGCCACCTTGAATCAAATCGGCACCATCATTGCCAAAAATTGAATCGTTATCGGCACCACCATCAATGTTGTCATTGCCGCCCATACCGTAGAGGGTGTCATTCCCAGACAGCCCATTAATCAAGTCGTTGAGGGAGGCACCCATAATGAAATCCGCAGTGCTACCGCCGCCCTGAGTTTGTTGAACGGGGTTAGGAATAATGCTGGCAGAGTTGAATTCAGGGGCGCTGACGCGATCGCACAAGCAATCATCAGTACCAGGAATGGGAGTTGGTGTGGGTGTGGGTGTGGGTGTGGGTGTGGGTGTGGGTGTGGGTGTG